>JAEMSB010000059.1 GCA_016463045.1 Niveispirillum sp. | reverse complement strand
GGCGGCGACTGCCGCCGCGCCGCCCATGCGGCGTAGCCAAGGGCGCGGATGCGCCTGCCGGCGATTGAGGGGCACGAAATCTTGACCATCGGTCATGATTTCGTGCCGTTGGTATAGAACAGGGCCGTCATTCCTATCCGTCATATTCGGCTTTCAACACGGGCGGGGAACCCAGAGCGCATTCATAATCGCGCGCCCTTACGCCGATCCGGCCATCGGCGGCGGTCAGGACCTGTTCGCTTCGCAATGATGCCCCCTTGTCCCCGCAAGCCGTCCTTGTCTGGGCGACAGGTCCCCCACGGTCGCGCAACGCCACCCAGATGTCGCGCGGCAGGACCAGTGCCCGGTCAGGCCGGCCCGTGGAGCGTAGAAAGCCCAGCTTGCCGCCGACCAGGCCGACGGCGGCATAAAGACCCCGGCCCGACGGTCCTGTTTCGGTGCGTATCAGAAATTCCAGGGCCTTGCCGTCGCGATCATAATCATACAGTTCCAGGACGGTGGCTACCGGGCGCTCCTGGACCGCGCGCAGGAATGCCCCCTCATCCTCCAGCCAGCGCTCATAATCATCCTCGCGCACCGCATGGCGGGGCAGTAGCGACCAGCCATCGGTCCAGCCATCCCCCATGCCCTTGAAGGCCGGGGCGGGATCGAACTGATCCACCACGGCCCCACCGCGCAGCCGGCGCAGCAGCAGGCGGCCCGCCTGTCCACGGGCGAACAGGGCACAGGCGGGGGTCATGGCCACTTCCGGGCTTACCGCCTCGCAATAATCGCGCACGGGGCCGACCCAGGCCACCTGCCACACCTCCGACGTGCCATCCGCCGTCACCGACCGTTCCTCCCGGATGGTTAGGTCGGCCTGGGCGGCGGCGGGTCCGGTCATGGCCAGAAGGGCGGCCAGGGCGAGCGCTTTACAGGTCCATGGCGTCATCGGCGGCCCTCGCGTCGGTACGGGCGGATAGGGATAATTATCCCTTTTACCCCAACGCTTCGTTGAAATCATCCAGCAGCGCCGCAATGCGTCCGCCATCGGTCTGGCTCATGATCATGCCGGCCCGGCGCGTCGCCTCCCGCAGGTCCAGGCCGCGCACCCGGCGCTTCACCAGGGGCAGATTGCCCGGCGCCATAGACAGCTCGCGCACCCCCAGGCCCATCAGCAAGGCGGCATAGCGCGGGTCGCCCGCCATTTCGCCACAGACGGAAACCGGAATGCCGGCCCGCCCCGCCGCCTCCACCGTGAACTGCACCAGACGCAGCACAGCGGGGTGCAGCGGGTCATAGAGATAGGCGACCTGCTCATCGCCACGGTCGATGGCCAGCGTGTACTGGATCAGGTCATTGGTACCGATGGCGAAGAAATCCGACACGCTGGCCAGACTGTCGGCGGCCAGGGCGGCGCCCGGTATCTCGATCATGGCGCCCAGCGGCGGCAGTGGGTCGGCGATGGCATGGCCCCGGCGCAGCAGACGGCGGGCCACGGCCCGCATCAATTCGCGCACCTTGCGCATTTCCGACGGGTTGCTGATCATCGGCACCAGAATGCGGATCGGCCCATGGGCCCCGGCGCGCAGCATGGCGGCCAGCTGGGTCTCCAGCAGCTTCGGTTCCTTCAACCCCAGGCGGATGGCGCGCAGGCCCAGGGCCGGGTTGGCCGGTGTGGCGAACCGGTCGGCCAGCGCGCCCGCCAGCTTCTCACCGCCCACATCCAGGGTACGGGCTGTGACGGGCCTGCCCTCCATGGCGATGATCAGGTCGCGCAGCTCCTGATACTGTTCCTCCTCGCCCGGCAGGTCATCGCGGTTCATATACATGAACTCGGTCCGCAGCAGGCCGACACCCGCGGCCCCGGCATCGCGGGCGCCTTCCATCTCACGCGGCAGTTCCAGATTGGCGTTCAGGGTCAGGGATGTGCCGTCGCGGGTGATGGCGGGCAGGCCGGCCAGGGCCTTTAACTGCTCCCGCTCGGCCTTCCACAGGGCCTGACGCTGCCGGTAATCGGCCAGCACATCCTCGGACGGGTTGATCAGGACGCGGCCCGCGCGCCCATCCACCACCACCAGATCGCCCGTCTCCACCCCCTGCAACAGGCCGGCAGCACCCAGGACGGCGGGCAGCGACAGGGAACGGGCCATGATGGCCGTGTGCCCCTCTGCCCCGCCTAGCACGGTGGCGAAGCCGCCGATGCGGCGCGGGTCCAGAAGGGCCGTATCGGCAGGCGACAGTTCCTCGGCCAGGATGATGGCGCCGCTGGGCAGGCGGGAGAAAGCCTGATAGGGCGTTTCCATCAGATTGCGGATCAGGCGGCGCCCCACCTCCCGCACATCGGCAACGCGGGCGGCCAGATAGGCATCGTCCATGGCGGCAAAGCTCTGCGCCAGGACCGTGATCTCCTGCTGCACCGCCGACTCGGCGTTCAGGCGTTCGGCACGGATACGCCGCTCCACCCCCCGGATCAGGCGCGATCCCGACAGCATGGCCTGATGCGCGTCCAGCAGGATGGCCATGTCGGCGGCGGCATCAGCGGGCAGGGTGCCGGCCTTGGCCTTCAGCTTGCCCAGCTGCCGGCGCGCCTTTTCGGCGGCGGTATGGAACCGGGCAACCTCGTCCGCCACCGCCGTTTCGGCGACATTATATTCGGGTACCTGGATGGCGCCCGCTTCCATGACATGGGCGGGGCCGATGGCGATGCCGGGCGATACGCCCAGGCCGCGCAGGGTCCGTTCAGCCGTGGATCCGGCTTCCGCGCCTGTCAGGCCCGGCTGCTGTCGCGTGGTCATGGGCGGCTACTCCCCGAACTTTGTTCTTCTTCAGTCTTCGCCGAACTTATCGTCAACCAGCTTGGTCAGCGCGTCCAGCACCTCGCGCGCCTGCGGGCCGGCGGTGCGGATATCGATAGTGGTGTCGATGCTGGCGGCCAGCATCATCAGCCCCATGATCGACACGCCCGACACGATATTGTCGGCGCGCTCCACCTCCACCATCGCGTCGAAATCACCGGCCAGCTTCACGAACTTGGCGGCGGCGCGGGCATGCAGGCCACGGCGGTTGCGGATGGTGACGGTGCGGGACAGCGCGTCAGGCGGCAGGATGCTTTCGCTCATCAGGGGTTGTTTTCCGCGTTGAAAGGTTCAGCCATCCGACAGCAGGGCGGAGGCGACGTTGATATATTTGCGGCCCGCTTCCTGGGCGGCGGCGACGGCCCCCTTAAGGTCAGCGCCTGTCTTGCGGATGGAAGCCAGCTTGATCAGCATGGGCAGGTTCATGCCGGCGATCACCTCCACCTTGGCGCGGTCCATGATGGAGATGGCCAGGTTGGAGGGCGTGCCGCCGAACATGTCGGTCAGGACAACGACGCCGTCGCCGGCATCGCATTTGGCGACATCGGCCAGGATGTCGTTGCGCCGCTGCTCCATGTCGTCTTCCGGTCCGATACAGACGGCGCAGACCTGTTTTTGTGGGCCCACCACATGCTCCATGGCGGCGATGAACTCCACAGCCAGGTTGCCATGGGTGACAAGGACCAAGCCAATCATGCGCTTTCCCTCAGGTTCGTGCCGGTGGCCGCCCGATCTTCGGGTACGGGCGGCACCTGCGCCTTGCGGTCGAGATCGCGATGCGCCTCGCCCACCTTGTATCCCCGCTCCTTCAGCCAGTGGGCCAGGAGATGGGTGGTGAAGACCGACCGGTGACGACCGCCCGTGCAGCCGACCGCGATGGTCAGGTAATGCTTGCCCTCCCGCACATAGCGGGGCAGCAAGGGTTCCAGAAGCCGCGTCAGATTGCCGAAAAATTCCGGCCAGTCGGGGTCGCGGGTGATGTAATCGGCCACCGGTTGGTCCAGCCCCGTCAGGGGGCGGGTGACCGGGTCCCAATGCGGATTGTCCAGGAACCGCACGTCAAAGACCAGATCGGCCTCACGCGGGACGCCATGGCGATAGGCGAAACTGGTGACGAAGATCGACAGGCCCGGCCCGCCATCCAGCCGGAACAGGCCCGTCAGGTGCCGGCGCGTGTCATGGACGGAGAAGTTGGTGGTGTCCACCACCTCGTCCGCCGCATCGCGCAGCGGCTGCATCAGCAGGCGTTCGGTGGCGATGCCATCCAGAACGGGCCGGTCGGCGGCCAGCGGGTGGGGTCGCCGCGTCTCGGTGTAGCGCCGCTGCAACGCATCGGCATGGGCATCCATGAACAGGACCCGCATGCGCAGGTCGGGCCGGGCGCGCAGTTCCGATATCTGGGCCAGCAGGGCCTGGGCGTTGAAATCGCGGGTGCGGCTGTCGATGCCGATCACCAGGGGCCGATCATGCGGCTGGCTGACCAGCGGCTGCAGCAACGACAGGCGTAGATTGTCGACCGCCTCGTAGCCCAGATCCTCCAGGCACTTCATGGCCGTGGACAGGCCACCGCCCGACATGCCGGTGGCAACCACAATGGGCAGGCGGCCATCGGGGCCCAGCGCGCTGGCCTCGCTCATGCCCGGCCCCCTTGCAAGCCCTGCGCGGCGGCGGCAGCCACCAGCCCGCGCCAGGCATTTTCCCCCGGCACCAGCGGCCAGCCGCGCGCCAGGGCGGCCATGGCCAGACGCAGTTTGGCGGGGGTGGAGACGTGGAACGGGTTCAGGCGGATGCGGGGCAGGGCGATACCGGCCACCACCTCAAACCCAGGATCGGGCAATCGTTCCTCGTCCGTGCCCAGATCGACAATCAGGGCGACAGGGGCGGCATCAATGGCGGGCACCGGCAGCACACCCAGGCCCCGCACCTCCATCAATCCCGCGATGGGCTGTGGACAGCGGGCGATCAGACCGCCCTTGCCGTCGGATATCAGGTCGACGCGGTCATCGGCCACCAGCCGCGCGCCGTCATCGACCAGCCGCAGGGCCAGATCGGACTTGCCAGACCCCGACGGCCCCCGCAGCAGCAGGGCCATTCCGTCAATGGCGACACAGCTTGCATGTATCTGGACCATGATCACCAACACATGGGATCAGCGGTCCCGGCGGGCAACATCCCGCCACCCATCCGCACCATGTTCCGCCATTCCGGCCATCCCGCCCGATTTCGACTGGAGCAACCTTCTTAGCAAACGCGGGAGCGGGGAGCGAGGGTAATCGGTGGTCAGACGGCCAGCACCGCCACACCGGCCTGCTGCGCCGCCTTTGCCAGTTCTCGGTCAAATGTGGCCAGAGGCAGGCGTTCCCGCACCGCCAGTTCAAGATAGGCTGCGTCATACGCCGTCAATCGATGCTGTCGCACCAAGGACAAAATCGCTGCCTGATCTGGGCTTTGGTCAACTTCGATATCAAGATCACGCAGCAGGGCCAGGAACTCTGCTGAAGAGTCAATTGACAGTCGCCCGCGACGCTCGTTCATCGCGACGATATTCAGCATCTCGAACCATCAGAGGGCGGGAACGACAGCATAATCCCTGGTCAAACGGCCCAATACCTGTTGCGTCAGTGCAGAGCTTTCATCTTTGAAGGCCCAACTGGCAGCCATGGAGGCATCAAGCACGAAAGGCATCAGCCTCGCTGTCCTTCGCGTCGGCCCGAAACAAGTTCGTCGACTGGGACCGGGTCATGGCGCTGCCCAAAGGCCCGCAGTGCCTCAACCGCCCTGGTGGCGCGTTCCTGGCGATGGGCCGGTTCAGGAACCAGACGGGCGATGCGCCGACCATGCCGGGTGATGGCGACGGTTTCGCCACGCTCAACCGCGTCCAGAATCGCGGGAAGCTGGGATGCAGCGTCGGTGGACTGAATTTCAGGCATGGCCGGCACTCCGTAGGGCACTGCCCTTTCAACCCATAAAGGTTGGCCCCATTCGATGTGCTGGTCAACCCTGTCCGGACAGACTGGCCCCTTCGCCCTTCCCCCCGCCGTCCACACCCCGTATCAGTATCGGCGCATCTCCCCCATGCGTGCGGGTCTGATCTTGACCGAACTGTTCACCACCGACCTTCTGGTCTTCCTGGCCTGTGCCGCACTGCTGGCGGGCTTTATCGATGCCATTGCCGGCGGGGGCGGGTTGATCACCATTCCGGCCCTGCTGTCCACGGGCATTCCGCCGGCTGCGGCCCTGGCCACCAACAAGTTGCAGGGCAGTTTCGGCACCGCCATGGCTACCTTCACCTTCTGGCGGGCCGGGCAGATTGAGCTGAAAACCATGGGCTTTGCCGTTGCCTGCGTCTTTGCGGGGTCGGCCACGGGCACCATGGTTGTGCGGATGACGGGGACCGGCTTCATGACGGCGGTGATCCCGATCCTGCTGGTTGCCATCGCCGTCTATTTCCTGCTCAGCCCGCGGGTGGGCGATATGGAGGCAAAGGCCCGGATGACCCTGCCGGCCTTCAGCCTGACAATCGGTTTTGCGGTCGGTTTCTATGACGGGTTTTTCGGGCCGGGTACGGGCAGCTTCTTTGCGCTTGGCTGTGTGGCACTGCTGGGCATGAATATGCGCCGGGCTACGGCCAACACCAAACTGCTGAACTTCACCTCCAATGTCGTCAGCCTGGGTGTGTTCGCGCTGGGCGGACAGATCATCTGGAAGGCCGGCCTGATCATGGCGGTCGCGCAAGTGTTCGGCGCCTGGGCCGGCAGCCACGCCGCCCTGCGCTTTGGCACCAAACTGGTGCGTCCATTGCTGGTCATTGTCTGTCTGGGTATGACCATCCGATTGGTGGCGCAGCCCGATCACCCTCTGTATCTTCTGCTGCGCGACCTGTTCGCCGCCTGAGGAACCCTGATGCTCGACCTCACCGACAGCCAGATCGACCGTTACGCTCGCCATATCATGCTGCGTGAGGTGGGGGGGGAGGGGCAGTCGAAGCTGCTGTCATCGTCCGCCCTGATCGTCGGCGCCGGGGGTCTAGGCGCTCCCATGCTGCTCTATCTGGCGGCTGCCGGGGTGGGGCGTATCGGCATTGTCGATGATGATATCGTGGACCTGTCGAACCTGCAGCGTCAGGTGATCCACGATACGGCCGGCATCGGTGTGCCCAAGGTGGACAGCGCCGCCGCCCGCATCGCCGCCATCAACCCGGATGTGAAGGTGGAGGTCCATAAGACCCGCCTGAACCGGTCCAATGTGATGGACATCATCGCAGGGTATGATGTCGTGGCCGACGGCACCGACAATTTCGCCACGCGCTTCCTGTTGAACGATGCCTGCTATCTGGCGGGCAGGACGCTGGTCAGTGCGGCCATGCTGCGCTTTGACGGGCAGCTTTCCACCTTCAAGGCGCATTGCGGCGACCCGCACCCCTGCTATCGCTGTATTTTCCGCGAGCCGCCGCCGCCCGGCATGATCCCCTCCTGCTCCGAAGGCGGGGTTCTGGGTGCCCTTGCGGGAACTATGGGCAGCCTTCAGGCCGTTGAGGTGTTGAAAGAACTGCTGGGGATCGGTGACAGCCTGTCAGGTCGCCTGCTGATGTATTCGGCGCTGGAGACGGGGTTCCGGACCGTGAAAATCCGCCGTGACCCGGATTGCCCTGTCTGCGGCACCCACCCGACCTACATCGATCTTTCCCACCATAAGTGAACCACGCTGGGGAGCCTTTGCATGTCTGACGGTAAATGGGGTCTGGTACTGGTGATCCAGTCCGGCGGCTATGACCGTGTGCATTACGCCCTGGTCACCGCAGCCGCCGCCGTGGCCACGGGCAGGCCCGTGACCCTGTTTTTCACCGGGCGCGCCCTGCCGGCCCTGCTGGCCCGCGAAGGCTGGAAACGGCTGGATTTCTCCGACGATGGCACCAGCCCGGAGGCGCGCGACCACACGCTGGCCCATCGCGGGGTGGGTACCTTCGACGAATTGCTGACCGCCTGTGCCGAGTTGGGCGTGGCGTTCCTGGCCTGTGAGATGGGCTGGCGGGCCCTGGGCATCCGCGAGCCGGTGCTGCGTCCCGATTTGAATGTCGAAACGACGGGCATGGTCACCCTGCTGGGTCAGGTCAGGCCCGGTGACCAGATGCTGTTTGTGTAAGAAAGGGGGGCGGGTGGTGATACCAAGGGGCATACTTCATGCCCCTTGGTGGCCGCCGACCGGCGGCCCGTGCACCCATGTGCGCGTAAGCCAAGCCGCCGGATGGCGGCGCCCGGCGCCTGAGGGAAAATGCATTACCAAGATTCATGTCCCATGACTCTTGGTATGATACCCGCCCCCAAATTCCTTACGGCTTAGTCGGACCCTGGTTGGTGGCCAGGCGCAGAATTTCCTGCGGGATGTCGTCGGCGGGCAGGTTGACCTGCACCAGCCAGACCGACTGCGTATCCGCCTTCACCGTCGACAGCGCATTCTCCAGCTCCGTCAGGGTGGTTACGGCCACGCCCTTGGCACCCAGCGCCACGGCCAGGGCCGCGTAATCCCAGGACGGGATGACGTTGAACGGGTTGAAGGGCTGGCCCTCGGTATAGGCCTTGTCGTTGGTCAGGGCCTGTTCGATGCCATAGATGGTGTTGGCCATCACGAAGATGATGGGATTGTGCTTATAGACGGCCATGGTGCTGACCGTCTGCGCCACCATCTGGAACCCGCCATCGCCAGCAAACACCACGGGCCGCGCATCCGGTGCCGCCACCGACAGGCCCAGCGCCGCCGCCGACGCATAGCCGATGCTGCCCCAGGCCGCTTCCGACACAAAGCCATTGGCCCGGTTCACGGGGATGTTGCAGCTGACATACATGCTGCTGCTTTCATCGGGCACCAGGGTCATGTCGGCATCGACCCAGGTCAACATGCGCTGGAAGAAGCGGGCATAGGTGATGATGTCCGGCGGGAAGGGCTTGAAATCCGGGTCGATCACCGCCGGCCCCTTCACGGCCCAGGGTTCACGCTTGGGCGTGTCCTTCAGCGCCTCGGACAGTTTCTCGATGAAGCTCTTGATCGGCACGCCGAAATAATAGGCCTCGCCCACCCGCACCTGATTGTCATAGGCGACGACCATCTTCTGAAAATCGTCGGACACGAAGCCTTCATAATCATCGGTCAGCAGGTCGCCGGTCACGACAACCAGATCGGCCTGCTGGACGGTCGTGTAGGTCCAGTAATCGGACGACGGCCCCGTATAGGTGCCGATGAAGCCAGGATGGGTTTCGGCCAGCAGGCTTTTGGCCAGCAGGCTGGTGACATAGGGGACGCCCGTCTGATCCACCAGGCCTGCGAAACCGTTCTGCAGGCCATAACGCTGCACCTCGATCCCGCCCCAGAACAGGGGCTTGGCGGCGGCCTTGATCAGGCCGGCCACGTGCTTGACGGCGGCGGCCACGGAATCGGCATCCTCGGGCAGGGGTGGGATGACCAGGGCGTCCTTCGGTTCGGCGCAGGGCGCATCCCATAATTGCCGCCAGATCTCGATATAGACGGGCCGCTTCTCCGACAGGGCGGCCCCCAAGGCGCCGTCGATCATGGAAGGCGCCTCGGCCGCATCGCGGATGATGATGGCTTCCGCCGTGATGTCCGCATAGGCATCGCGGTCGGCCTCGTAATTGCCCGTCGCATGATGCAGCAGGATTTTATAGGTGCGGGCAAAGGGCCGGTCGGCGGTCCCCGTGCCGGGGCTGCCGGAAATGGCAACCGTCGGCACGCGCTCGACATAGGACCCTGCCACCGGATTGATCAGGGAGAAGGCGCCCACGCCATAGGTGACGGCGGCGCACGAAATGCCGTTAATGCGGCCATAGGCGTCTGCGGCATATCCCGCCTCCAGCTCCGACCGGCAGCCCAGCCGGTTCAGCTGTGACCCGACATTGCGGGCCTTGTCATCGATATAATCAAACCAGCGGGCGACATAATCGCCGGGCACCGTGAAGACATCGCGCAGGCCTGCCTCGTGCAGGCGCTGGATCAGATAGTCGGAAACAGTGAAGTAATCAGCAGGCTTGGACATGGATGCCCTCTCCCCTCGGGAAGCGTTGGAAACGGATCGGATCGTGGACGGGGGTGGCCCGCCAGGCGACCACCCCGGTAACAGGCCGGCTTATGGCCCCAGAACCTCTGCTTGCTGATCCTTCAGGTGCGCCAGATAGGCGGGCCAGGGCAGGTCGAACTTCTCCAGCAGCACATGCTCTGCGGTCTGCAGGCAGCCCTCGACCCAGCCCTGATTGTTTGAATAGGCCTCGCCACAGATGAAGACGCGGTCCTTCAGCACGGGCTGGCGGATGGCGGGCATCAGCTTGTCGTAGCGGAAACCCGCCTTCCATTCGTGCCAGCCGCCGCCATACGGATCGCCCGACCAGTCGTGATAGATGGCGGAATAGGGCTGATCGACATCGACCAAACCATGGACGGCCAGGATCTGCGCATGCGCGCTGGAGACCATGGCGTCGGTGGCGATGCATTCAGCCAGCGGGATGGGCGTACCTTCCTCACCCGATCCTGACTTCTCCTTGGCGACACCCTTCACGCCGTTCGGCAGGCGACCCAGGAAGGGCGCGCCCTTTTCCAGGCCCTTCCAGAAGGGGACGGTGGTGATGTCATTGTAGGACGCCATCAGCAGGGAACGGGTATTGCCCTTCTCTCCATGCGGCTGATCCTCCTCCGTCCCGAAATAATAGATCTGGCGGACGGGCAGGTCGGTGATGGAACGCCCGGCCACCAGGCCCTGCGCCTCCCACCAGGGATAATCATAGGCCAGCAGCAGCTTGAACGCGTCCTGGATCAGCACGGAACTGACCATGGCCTTCACGTCGGGCTGCTTCCATTCCACCCATTCGATCAGTTCCAGCGACCTGCGCGGCAGGGCCAGGATGATATCCTTGGCCTTCACGATGCTGGGCTCCACCCCTTCCTTGTCGCGCGTCACCTCCCGCAGGCCGCCCAGGTCGGCATAGACCAGCTTTGTTTCCGTCTCCACGACGGTCAGCAGGTAGAGACCATCCTGATCGCGTTCGATGCGGGAAATGCGGCGGTTCATGCGGATGTCGGTGCCCTGTGCCGCGGCCTTTTCCGCGAGCGTCAGGGGCAGGCGCTGATAGCCGCCGGTGATGGCCTTGAAACCGCTGGTATTGGCATATTCCGTGGCCGGCAACTGCGCCACGGCATTGGCGTTGGCGACGTTCGCGTCATAGCCGCCAGCATCCTTCATGAACTGATAGGCTTCCGACGACAGGGTCTGGCTCATCAGGTTCCAGAAACCGTACGTGTAGAGCGGGTGGCCGAACACGGTGGTTTCCATCAGCGCATCCAGCGAATTGCGCTTGTTCTTGGGCACCAGCAGATCGAACGCGAAGACCTGCAGGTCGTTCACGCTCTTGCCGCGTTCGTTCCAGGACAGGTTGTAGGGCACCTTGTCCGGGTCCGATTGCTCCTTCATCTTCAAGTGCTTGCCGCGCAGGAAGAAGATGTTGTCCTTCTCGCCGATAGGCTGCCCATCGGGGCCGGGCTTGGGATTGCCCATCAGGAAGACATGCGACGGCAGGCCCAGCGCGTCGATCAGGTTGCTGACCATCGGCTGGTTGGAGGCATCGTCATCCTCGCTGGGCGGGATATAGCGCATGCCGCCCAGTTCGGCGGCAATATTGGGCATGCCGGGGATGGTCTTGGTATACAGGCGGCCGCCGATGCGGTCGCTATACTCGAACATCGCCACCTTGGCGCCCGTGATCCCCTGATCGCCGGTCAGGCGCCAGGCGCAATAGGTGCCGGTCACGCCGCCACCGACAATCGCTATATCCAGGATATCGCTCATTCCCATCCCCTCCGCTTTGGCTGGTGGGCACGCGGCGGGCCGGGATGGGCGCCGCGTACCTGCATGGATGCGGAGAGACTAATGGCTGGTCGTATGACCATCAAATGATTTACTCGTTAACATTGTATCAGGCATAGGGTGATTATGCGCTTATGGCCCATCTGGCCCGTCGCACTCATCACCTATGGTTTTGGCCTGGGATCGCGATCTCCCCGTCGGTGTTGACCGCATGGCGAAAATCCCGGTCATGGCTGACCAGGATCAGGGCACCATCATAGGCGTTCAGGGCCTCCAGCAAGGCTGCCCGCCCTTCCAGGTCCAGATGGTTGGCCGGTTCGTCCAGCAGTAGAAGCTGCGGTGCTGCCGGACCACCCAGCACGGCGCAGAGATGGGCGCGCACCCGCATGCCGCCCGACAGATGGCGCAACGGTACCAGCGCCGCTCCCGCCCGGAAGCCGAATCGGGCCAAGCTGGCGCGGATCGCCCCCTCCGCCTGTTCCGGCTGTGCGGCGCGGGATAGTGACAGGGGTGTGTCATCTGATGCAACGGCCAGACGTTGATCCAGCCGCGCCAGACGCAGGCCGGGCGCACGGGTGATGCTGCCGGCATCGGCAGTCAGGCAACCGGTCAGACAGTCCAGCAGACTGCTTTTCCCCGCCCCGTTCGGCCCCGTCAGGGCGATGCGCGCGGGGCCGGTGATGGTGAAGCAGAGGTCCCGCCACAGTTCCCGTCCACCGCGCGACAGGCACAGCCCTTCTGCCCGCAGCAGCACCCTGCCCGCTGGGACCGCAGACAGGCCGATGGCCATGTCCAGGGGCGTCAGGGGTGGGGGCAGACGGCCCTGCGCCTGATCCAGCGCTATGTTGGCGGCGTGCATCTGCCGCTCCCCCTTGATACGCCGGGCCGATGCCGCGCGTTCGGCATTGTCGCGGCGCATGCCCATCAGGATGGGGGCGTTCGATCCCCGCGCCCTTTCCTGTTTGCCGGTGCGCGCCCGCCGCGCGGCCCTTGCCGCCTCCTCCCGTGCCGTTTCCCGCACCAGACGGGCCTGTTTGCTGGCATCTGCCAGGGCGCGTTCCGCCGCCTGCCGGTCGGCCTCCCTAGCGGCCAACCAACCTTGGTAGCCCCCGCCATGGCTGCGCAGGCCCAGGGGCGACAGGTCCAGGATACGGTCGGCCAGGGACAGCAGCCCGGCCTCATGACTGACCAGCAGCAATCCGCCGCGCCAGCCGCCGATCAGATCGGACAGCAGCGCCCGCCCCCCTTCATCCAGGTCATTGCCCGGCTCATCCAGGATCAGAAGATCGGGCCGCGTCAACCGGATGGCGGCCAGCCGCAGCCGCGCCACCTGCCCGCCCGACAGGCGGTCCAGCGGCAGCGCGTCTGGAAGGTCGGGTGGCAGGTGCAGGCGTGCCAACACCGCCGCCCGGCCCGGATCATCGGGCAGCAGGTCACCCACCACCTGCCCCGGTTCGGGCAGTTGCGGCCAATGAAAATGCCGGCCCCGTCGGGCGACATGGCCACGCGCGGGCTGCAAGGCCCCTGTCAGCAGGCGCAGCAGGGTCGTCTTGCCAACCCCGTTGCCACCCAGCAGGGCGACCCGTTCATCGGCGATGGAGAGAGAAAGATCGTCGATCAATGGCCGGTCAGAACCATGCGTGAAGCACAGCCCCTCGGCCACAAGCCAATGCGGCATGGATGGAACCCAGGTCGGACATGAGACGGCCCCCGGTGGGGGCGGCGGTCAGATGTGCGGGTTCAGATCCATGGGCGTCAGGCTCCGGCTTATTACGGCACGGACATTAATTCATCCGTGGTCGGATGTAAAGTCACCGTCAATCCGGCTCACTGTAAAGCGCCAGACAGGCGGCGGGCGGCGGCGGTGGGGGC
>JAEMSB010000488.1 GCA_016463045.1 Niveispirillum sp. | reverse complement strand
AGGCGACCCTGACGGAGCGGCCAAAGCTGCGCGACCATCTGGAAGAACAGATCACCATGGATCTGTCCGACCGGCTGGACCGCATGGTCGCCTATGCCCTGCTGGACCATCTGGATGAGGCCGGCTATTTCACCGGCAATCTGGAAGAGGTCGCGGTCCAACTGGGTTGCGGGTTGGAGCAGGTGGAAACGGTGCTGCTGCGCATGCAGCGCTTCGACCCTGCCGGCATCTTCGCCCGCACGCTGGCCGAATGTTTGGGCAATCAGTTGCGGGAAAAGAACCGCCTGGACCCCTGCATGCAGGCGCTGCTGGCCAATCTGCCCCTGCTGGCGGCGCGCAATCTTCAACAATTGCTGAAGGTCTGCGGCTGTGACGCCGAAGACCTGTCGGACATGGTGGCCGAGATCAAGGCGCTGAACCCCAAGCCGGCGCTGGCATTTGATTTCGAACCTGTTCAGACCGTGGTGCCCGACATCCTGATGCGCGCCAGCCCTGGCGGCGGCTGGATCGTGGAGCTAAATACCGAGACGCTGCCCCGCGTGCTGGTCAATCAGCGCTATCATAGCCGCGTGACCACGGGTGCGCGCAGCAAGGCCGACAAGGAATATATCGCCGAGCAGTTCCAGTCGGCGAGCTGGCTGGTCAAAAGCCTGCATCAGCGGGCCAACACCATCCTGAAGGTGGCGACCGAGATCGTGCGACAGCAGGACGCCTTCTTCCTGCACGGCCTGCAATTCATGAAGCCGTTGATTCTGCGTGATATTGCGGAAGCCATCGGCATGCATGAAAGCACGGTCAGCCGGGTTACCACCAATAAGTTCCTGTCTTCCCCGCGTGGGGTCTTCGAACTTAAATACTTCTTCACGTCCGCCATCCAAGGTGCCGACGGCCAGGCGGCCCATTCGGCAGAGGCTGTGCGTTATCGCATCAAGGCCCTGATCGATGCGGAGAAGGCGGATGACACCCTGTCCGATGATAAAATCGTGGAAATCCTGCGTGCCGATGGGATCGACATTGCACGCCGGACGGTGGCGAAGTATCGTGAAGGCATGAAGATCCCTTCTTCAGTCCAGCGCCGTCGGGAAAAGGCCCTTGGGTTGTAACCCCTGCGCTGGCCGCTGAAGGAATACCCATCCTGGGACTCCCGGTCTGGATGCCGGTCCCTGGATGACGGTTCCTTCGGGTCTGGCCATGCGCCCTGAAACGACAGGTCGAATATGCAAGTTACCGTCAAAGGCAAGCAACTGGATGTGGGCGATGCACTGCGGACCCATGTGAAGGATCAGCTGGCATCGATGGTCGGAAAATATTTCGGAAACCCTATGGAGGCGACCGTCATCCTTTCGAAGGATGCGCATCTGTACAAGGCCGATATCCAGGTGCATGTCGGTCGCGGGATTCTGTTGCAGTCGAATGCCGAAGCCACGGAACCCTACCCTGCCTTCGACGAGGCCGCCGACCGCGTGGCCAAGCGTCTGCGCCGTTACAAGCGCCGTCTGAAGGATCATCATGAACGGACCACGCTGAACCAGCTACCCGTTCAGGCCGCCCGCAAGTACATCCTTGAAGCGGAGGCGGATTCCGACGATTATGCGGCGGATGAAGCGCCGGCTCCGGAGGGAAACGGGCATCACGGTATGGTCGTCGCGGAGATGGAGACCTCCATCGAAATGCTGACGGTCAGCGATGCTGTGATGCGCATGGACCTTGGCGAGTTGCCGGCGTTGATGTTCCGCAACCGCGCCCATGGCGGGCTGAACATGATCTATCGCCGGGCCGATGGTAACATCGGCTGGGTGGACCCTGCCGGGGCGGCCGGGTCGGTGAAACAGTAAGGTGATGCGTACCCCATGGCTCTGTCCCTACGTTCCGTATCCCCTTCATTCCAGACCCCTTCGGCAGCGATGAATGATCTTTTGACGCCGGAGGCGATCCTCCCGAACCTGAAGGCCGGCTCCAAAAAGCAGGTCCTTCAGGAACTGGCGAAGAAGGCGGCCGACCTGACCGGCCAGCATGAACGGGCAATTTTCGACGTGCTGGTGGAACGTGAACGCCTGGGCACCACGGGCGTGGGGCGCGGCATCGGTATCCCGCATGGCAAACTGCCGGGCCTGACCGGCGTCATGGCGATTTTCGCCCGGCTGGAAAAGCCGGTCGATTTCGAGGCGATCGACGAACAGCCGGTGGATCTGATCTGCCTGCTGCTGGCCCCGGAAGGGGCTGGTGCCGATCACCTGAAGGCCTTGGCGCGCGTGTCACGCGCTCTGCGGGACCCGGTGCTCTGTGACAAGCTGCGCGGTGCGGAATCGGGCGACGCCCTTTACGCGCTGCTGGCCCAGACCGAACAGGTCAACGCCGCGTAAGGTTTTGGGCTTCATAGCAGACTTCGTGAAACCGGCGTCCCAGCGATGGGACGCCGGTTTTGCATTTGGGGGCGATCACCCATAGGTAAATCGACGCAGCAAGGCTTCCAGCGGTCCACGGCCAAAGCGCTGAACGTAAAGCCCCGTTAGGATCATGGATGACAGGGCCACCAGCAGTGACAGCCCCAACAGGGCCGCATGCCCCAGACGGTCATACCAGCCCAACCCATACCCGCCGAACAGGGCACCGGCGATAACCCCTTGCAACACATAGCAGGACAGGGAGTTACGGCCCGCCAGCAGCAGCAGAGCCGGCGGTTGCCAGCGATCCCCCAGCCAGAGGATGGCCGCCAGATAGACGGTGGCCAGCACCGGCCCGCCGAAGGCAATTAGCCCGATGGAAAGCACGCTCACCAGACCGGCGTCGAGCTGTGTGACGGTCGTTGTGCCACTGACATAGGCCAGATTGAGCGCCAGACCGGCCAGAAGCAGCCAGGGCATCGCCCGATGCAACCGACGCCGCGCCTCGCTGCCAGGATCGAAGAAATTCACGCGCGCCGCCGCGATACCGGTCAGAAAGGCGGCCAGCGCCGATGGCCCCTGGAACAGGGTCAGAAAGGCGAATGTCGATGGCCAGTCGCGCAGGCGCACCGTGACGGTGTCAACGTAACCACCACCCAGATTGGGCGTGGCCCCCGCCCCTACATCACCGGCAAACAGCAGGATCAGCCCCAGCAGCAAGGCGCTCCCAAACGACAGACCCAATAGACACCCGGCCAGTTTCAACAGCCGACGCGACGGGGAACGGCGCAGCGGCCAGGCCAGCAGGCCAAGAAGGGCGTACAGCACCAGGATATCGCCCACAAACACCAGCGTCACATGCAGAAAGCCCAGCAGCGCCAGTAAGCCAAGTCGTCGTGCGAATCGTCGATTGAAGGATGCCCCTGCCCGTTCCGCCGCCAGGGACTGTACCTCCATCCCCCAACCGAAAATGAAGGAAAACAAGAGGAAGAACTTTGACTGGAACAGAAACTCAACCAGCATCGCGGCCAGCCGGTCGGCGAGAGCCGGCGGCAGTACCATCGTTGCTTCCATGGGCAGGGCAAAGAAGGGCAGATTGACGACACAGATACCGGTCAGTGCCACCAGACGCACCAAATCCACGGCGGCATTGCGTTCAGACGACAAAATGACCACCTCTATGCTGAGCAGTTGCTCATCTTATACTGAGCAATCGCTCAGCATGTCAATCGACGGTAGTGACGGGGAAGATCGGACGTGAATGGACGGGACAAGGG
>JAEMSB010000487.1:3121-3662 GCA_016463045.1 Niveispirillum sp. | reverse complement strand
GTCCAGGGCATTATGGCAGATATTCAACTGACCGCCGCGATACCAGCGGTAGAAAGGCTTATCGCTGTCATCCAGGATGGTGGTGGGGAAGACATCCCAGTCAATGGCCCGCGCGGCATCCGCCCAGAAACCCGCCGGGTCCGACAGGGATCGTTCATGCATGGCCTGATAACGACCGGTCATTTTGTACCCTCCCCTTATTTTTCCGCTTTGGGTAGTGCACCCGATAGTCTATTCCCATCCGCTTATGGATCGACCTGTACGGTTGGGATAGAAAAGCCGGAGATCACGACACCGCATTCTGTGCCCAGAATCACCGGAACGTATGTGTGGATTCATCCCCGACCTTGGTCTGCGACATTCGTGCCATTCATTGCCTGACTGGAAATACTGCCCCCAATGATCGTCGACAGCCGCCACATCATGTTTTCCCCGGAAGCCATCCGGGAAGCCGTGAAAACCTATCGCGAACTGTTTCCAACCAAGCAGCCACCCGGGCTGCTGGGTCCTATCGTCATCCGGGGCGCTGATCCGCTGATAC
>JAEMSB010000487.1:0-3111 GCA_016463045.1 Niveispirillum sp. | reverse complement strand
GCTGATACTGGGCGTCAAGGTGCAGGCCATGGGGTCCAGCACCTATCGCGAAGTAGAAATGGATGAAAACGAGATCGCGGCCATGCTGATCGTGTTCTGCCGCAAGATCAAAATCCCCCTGCCCCGCACCGCCAACAAATCATTTGAGGTGGATGGGGAGAATATTGCCCTGGTCGTCTCCAAGGCCATGATGATGCAGCGGCCCACGGGCGCTTGATGTATTAACGGTCGGCCTGCCGGTTCACGATGGCTGTGACCGGGGCCAGAACAATCCCACGGTCGCGCAGGCTGGCGGACCATGCCGACAGGCGTTCCAGGCTGACGGGGTTTGTCACTTCCACAAAACCCACGGCAACGCCATTGGCCTGCGCCAACCGTTCCAACTGCGCCAGCTGCGCGTCGATGCCGATGCCGGACGGGATGCGGTCGATCTGCAAATCACTGATGGCGCGGGGCAACGACAGTTCCTTGGCGACCGAGGCCGCCTTGCTGCCTGATACCTGCCACAGGTCAAGATAAACCAGCCCCCGGCGCTGCACCTGCAACAGTACGCCGCGCAGGCTCTCCCGCTGCGTCAGGAAATCGGTACCGCTATCCGTCTTTGAGGTCACCCCGACATAGCCGGTAAAGGCCGCCAGACTGGCCTCCAGCCGGCGGGCATTCTCCTCATCCGACAGGTTCGACAACAGCGTGTTGGGGCCAGGATCATTGGCGGGATAGCCCAGCGGCTGCATCGGTACCGACAACAGCACCTCATGCCCCTTGCCCCGCGCTTCATCGACCTGCGTCTGCAAATTCTCCCCCGATGGGGTGAAGGCGAAGGTGACGGCACCGGGCAACCGGTCGATGGCCTCATGCGTGGCCGCCGCCGCCTGTCCCAGGCCCGTCACGACGATGGCAATGCGCGGGCGCTTGTCATCCTGGGGGAAAGGACGCGCGTAATATTGCCAGGGCGTGGTGCCATCCGCCGCCACGCGGGGTACCCGGCCCACGCGCAGCCGTTCCAGCAACTGATCATTGCGCGACGGTTGCAGGGTGACCGGCATATCCACCGGGTCCAGCGGCACATCTTCTGCCGGTGCAGCCTCTGCCGCATCGGCAAAACGCGGGCTGCCATCCGGCAGCATGACCGGAACCGACCGTCCCAGGCCGCGTGCAGCCTCCAGCCTCTCCATCGTGTGCGGGGCCTCAATCGCCAGCCAGCCGGCGGTGCCGGCCAAGGCCAGAACCAGGACCATCGCGGCGACAGCCGGCGGCGACGGCTTGGGCAACTTGCGGGCCGCCTTTATCGGCGCATCACCGCCGTTATCATCCGCTGACCCACTGTCATCTGCCATGAAAGACAGATCCAGGTCTTCACCGCCCTTGGCCTTCTTGCCCTTGCGGCCAAAGGACCAGCGTTTGCGATCCTTTTTGGGCGACCGGTCATGCGTCTTGGCCGGCTTTTCCCGCTTGGCCCCCAGACGGGACGCCAACACGGCGGCACTTCCGCCATCCGCCGGGTCGGCTTCCTTCTTTTTCTTCCTGGCGAGCGGGAACAAGGCCACGGTTCAGATGCTTTGCGGGTTAATTGGTGTGCTTGGGCTGGTTGAACATCGACACCCCCCGCAGCAGATCGACGGCACGCGCCAGCTGATAGTCCACGGGCGGCGCATCGGCATTGTTATTGGCCGCAACGGGCGTGGCCGCAGGGGCCGGCGCTGCCGCGGACGGGGTGGCGGGCGGCTGTGCCGCTGCACCGGGTGCCGGCGCCGGTGCAGGTCTTGCCGTGCCCTGATCGGTGTTGCGCAGGGCGTTGGGCAGGTCGGCCTCCCGCCGGCGCTGACCGGCAGCGGCCAGTTCCTCGATCTTGGCGGGCTGAACCTCGATATCCGGGGTGATGCCCAACTGCTGGATCGATTTACCCGACGGGGTGTAATAGCGCGAGGTGGTCAGGCGCATGGCGCTCTGCTGCCCCTGCAACGGGATGATGGTCTGGACCGAACCCTTGCCGAAGCTCTGCGTGCCCATCACGATGGCGCGCTTATGGTCTTGCAGCGCACCGGCTACGATTTCGGAGGCCGACGCCGACCCACCATTGATCAGCACCACGACCGGCAGGCCATCCGCCACGTCACCGGGCTTGGCCGTATACCGGTCGCCTTCCTTGCCGCCGCGCCCACGGGTGGACACGATCTCGCGGCCCTTATCCAGGAATGTGTCGGACACCGAAACAGCCTGATCCAGCAGACCGCCAGGATTGTTGCGCAGGTCCAGCACATAGCCGATCAGTTTCGGCCCCAGCTGTTCCTTCAGCTTGGCCATGGCCTTGTCCAGACCGGGCTGCGTCTGCTCGTTGAAGCTGGAGATGCGGATATAGCCGACATTATCCTCGGCCCGGAACCGCACGGACTGTACCTTGATGCTGGCGCGGGTCAGGCTGAGCTGGATCGGTTCGGCCACGCTGGCACGGCGGATGGTCACCTTGAGGTCGCTGCCCACGGGGCCGCGCATCTTCTCCACCGCCTCATTCAGGGACAGGCCGACAATCGGCTCCTCATTCAGATGGGTGATGAAATCGCCGGGCTGCACGCCGGCGCGGGCGGCGGGCGTGTCATCCATGGGGGAGATGACCTTGACGAAGCCATTCTCCGTCGTCACCTCAATGCCCAGGCCCCCGAACTCACCCCGGGTCTGCACCCGCATATCGGCGAAGTTCTTCTTGTTCAGGTAGGAGGAATGCGGATCGAGCGAGGTCAGCATGCCGTCGATGGCCGCCTCGATCAGCTGCTCGTCCGTCACCTCTTCCACATATTCGGACCGCACCCGCTCGAACACGTCGGCGAAAAGGTCCAGCTGCTTATAGGTTTCCGACTTCAGCGGCTCACGCGCCAGGGCATCCGCCGTCACGCCGAGGGGGCCAAGGGGAAGAGTGAAGGCCAGCAGGGCCGCGATGGCGGCAGTGGAGAAGAGCTTGCTCATATTCAACCTTGTCCTTTGCCGTCGGAGGCTGCAAGGCCGCGCGCGGGGTTGACCGGCTGACCACCGCGCCGCAGCTCATAATACAATGTCGGGTCCCCATCCCCCGACAGAAGTCCCACCGGCTCCCCGCCCAGCACGCGCTGTCCAACC
>JAEMSB010000486.1 GCA_016463045.1 Niveispirillum sp. | reverse complement strand
AAGAGATCACCGCCAAGATCATGCTGATCCAGAATGTCACCGCCGAGGCGGTGATGGCCGTGGAAGGCATTGCCGATGCCATCCGCGCCATGGATGAGGTGTCGGCGGGCATCGCGGAGGCCATGGAGGAACAAGCCGCCGCCACCAGCGAAATCTCCCGCAATGTCACCGAAACGGCCGAAGCCGCGCAGGAGGTGGCGACCCGTATCGATACCGTGTCGCAGGAAGCCGGCAGCACCGGCGAAAAGGCCGCCGCCATGCGTGAAGTCGCCATGCGCATCGTGGGATCGGTCAGCGACCTGCGCCAGACCCTGGTCCGCGTGGTGCGCACCGCCACCGTCGATGTCGACCGCCGGCATGGGGAGCGGCATGCGGTGGACCTGGACGTGTCGGTGGAGGTGGCGGGCGAGCGCCGCCAGGGCAGGATGCTGAACATTTCCGCTGGCGGGGCGCTGGTTGAAGGCTTGGCGCTGGCCGAGGGGGCGCAGGGCGCGCTATCGGTGCCGGGCCTAGAGGGGACGCTGCCGTTCCGGGTGAAGACGCGCGAGGGCGCGCAGAACGGCGTGGCGTTTGTGCTGGATGATGGCGAGAAGTTGCAGCTGGGCGGCAGGCTGGTGGATCGGTTCGCGGCGTGAGCACGTCAGGTCGAGGCGAAGCCTCGCCCTGACGTGTGCCGTGCTTCACGGTACGGACCAGGGACTGAGCAGGGTGGCGCCGCTGTGGGTTACGTCGTTTATGTTGCGGGTGACGAGGCAGAGGTCGGCTTCCAGCGCGGTGGCCGCCAGCATCGTATCGATGACCGGCGGCGGGTGGTTGGTCAGTCGCCGCACTGTACCCGAGATCACGCCCCAGCGGCGGACGACCGCGTCAGAGACCGGCAGCACCCGACTGGAAAAGCGCGCCAGCAACTGATCGCGCAGGCCGGCATAGGCCAGTCGCCTTGGATCATCGCTGGCGAGGTTGGCGATGCCCTTCTCATACTCCCCAATGGTCAGGATGCTGATATGGAACAGCGCTTCATCCTGTGCTGCGGCCCAACGTTTCACGCTTGGCGCCCCGGCGGGGTTGATCAGGGTGGCGATCACATTGGTGTCCAGAAGCCAGCCCTTCACAGCTCAACCTCACGGCCCGTGTCGCGTTCACGCGGGATGTCGAGATCCAGGCCGGGGACATGCAGGCTTTCCATGAAGGCCATGAAGGGCAGCTTCGGCGGAGCGGGTGTTGTCAGCCGCTCCAACTCCTCCACCGCGATGACGATGACGGCGTCCTTGCCGCGTTTCGTCACCAGCTGCGGCCCCTCTCTGCGCGCACGGCGCACCAGCTCGCTGAAATGCGCCTTCGCATCTTCCAGCTTCCATTCTGCTGTGGGCCTGGTCATGGGCCGATCCTCCATCTGGTCAGCTGACCAGATGATAGCCGCTTCCGCCCCTTCCCTCAACTCCCCCTGTAAGTCGAGTAACTCCAGGGGCTGAGCAGCAGGGGGACGTGGTAGTGGCCGTCGGCCTCTGCGATGGCGAAGCGCAGCGGGATTTCATCCAGGAAGGGCGGGTCGGTCAGCGTCACGCCCAGGCCGCGGAAATAGTCACCGGCCTGGAACAACAGCTCATACGGGCCGACCGGGATCGTGTCGCCCGACAGCAGGGGGCTGTCGGTGCGGCCATCCTGGTTGGTCCATTCCGTCTTGAGCAGGGTGCGCTGGCCGCCTTCCAGAAAGAACAGCTCCAGTTTCAACCCGGCGGCGGGTCGGCCCGTGGATGTGTCCAGGACATGCGTGCTCAGGCGGGCCATGTCGTGCTTACCAGTTCGGGTTGGTCATAGGCTTTCAGGTCGGCCAGGAAATGGTCCTGATCGGCCAGCCACAGGTCGCGGATGATGCCCTGCACCAGCCGCTGCACCCCATATTTCATGCCGCTGATCGAGGCACCGGACAGGCCCATGGAAAGGGTGGCGCCGAAGGTGAAATTATGGATGTTGGCCAGATGCGGGGCGCAGCCGGGTACACGCTCGGTAAACTGAAACGCGTCACCCAGATAGGGATAGCGGATCAGCAGGGGGTTGCCCTCTCCCCTGGGTGGGGTGAACCGGTCGGCCCAGGTGGCAATATCCTTGGCGAAGGCCGCCACTTCGGGCCGGAACGCCGCCTCCACGATGAAGCCGGTGCCGACCACCAGGAAATCGAAGATCATCACGCCCTTGGGCGTGCCGACATGAATCTCGTCGCCCTCCATCCGCAGCCATTCCCAGGGGCAGGATGTGTGGAAGGCGAAATTGGGATGTTGGACGCAGCGGTGGAACGTGTCCTGCGGCGGCGGCTGGTTCAGGTCAAAGATATGGCGCATGTAGCGCCAGCGGTTGAGATCGCCCATGGACGCGAAATGGCCCAGGAAACCGGAGAACTCCATCCAGCGATAGGGGTTCACACGCGGCAGGTCGGGCCGGCGCAGGCAGAGATCGACGGAGCCCACGCCCGCCTCCAGGGCCGTGCCGGCATTGTCGAAGGCGGACGCACCGGCGCCCAGCACGCCGATGCGTTTGCCCCGCAATTGGGTGAAATCGATAAATTCCGATGTGTGGGCATAACGGCTTTCGGGCACCACGCCGCGGATGAAATCCGGTACATGCCAGCGCCCGGCCCCGTCAATGCCGGTGGCCAGCACCAGCTTGCGCGCCAGCAGCAGCTTCTCCCCATCGGGCGTGTCGACGGTCAAGCGCAGGATGCCGGTTTCATCCTCCGGCTCCACCCGCGTCAGGTCATGTTCGTTGCGCACGGGGATGTTCAGGGTTTGGCGGTACCAGGACAGATATTCCTGCCAAACCTCCTTGGGCAGTTTGCCCAGGCTGGCCCAGGCATCCACGCCAAACCGCGCCTCATACCAGGCGCGCGGCGTCAGGGACGGCACGCCCAGATCGGGGCCGGTCAGATGCTTGGGCGTGCGCAGCGTGATCATGCGGGCGAAGGTCACCCACGGCCCTTCCTGCCCGGCCTTGTTGCGGTCGATCACCAGGATATTGCCGACCTTTTCCCGCATCAGGCCGAAGGCGGTTGCCAGCCCCGCCTGACCACCGCCAACGATCACCACGTCATAGACAGGGCCGTCGGCATGGGTGCGCGCCGGCACCCAGGGCCGGGCGGGATAATCCAGCAGGGTCAGGTCGCGCGCAACCTGGGCAGCGAGCGCTGCCAAACCATCATCACTCATGTCCCAAAAAGCCCCTCCAGGCGGAATTTGGCTATTTTGGCGACTTCTCCCAATGCTGTTTTCATTTCCACGGCGGGATCATTGTCCAGCCGGGTGGCCAGGGCAGCCTTGATGCTGTCCCTGGTATTTTCCTTCACCGCGATGATGAAAGGAAAGCCGAAACGGTCGCGATAGGCGGCGTTGTGACTGTCGAACCAGTCGAACTCTTCATCGCTCAACCGATCCAAGCCCAAACCCGCCTGTTCGGCGGTGCTATGTGCCGTCAGGCCGCCGCCGCGTGCCAGTTTGCCCGCCAGATCGGGATGGGCGCGCAACAGGGATAGCTGCGCGGCCTGCCCAGCATCGCGCACGACGCGGATCATGGCGTTGTGCAGTGCAACAATATCGGCGAAGGGCCGTGCCTCATACGCCGCCTCCGCCACCCAGGGGCTGTCCTCCCAAATCCCGCTCAACAGATGCACA
>JAEMSB010000485.1 GCA_016463045.1 Niveispirillum sp. | reverse complement strand
TAGGGGGGATCAATTCGCGGCCAGCGGCTCGTACCAATCCGATGGCAGGCCGGCCAGATCGCGTGACAGGCCGTTGAAGGGGCGTTTCAACTCGCCCTTGAAATGGGTGCGGACTAGATGCTGCCACCAGGGGCCGGCCTCCTGCCCCATGGTCTGTGCGGCCACCTGAAACCAGCGGCGGCCCGTGGCGACATGCCCGACCTCGTCCCGCAGGATGATGTGTAGGACGGCCACGCTTTCGGTATCGCCGGCCTTGGTCAGGCTGTCGATGATGGCGGGCGTGACATCCAGGCCGCGTGCCTCCAGCACCATGGGCACCACGGCCAGCCGGGCCGCCAGATCATGGGAAGTGGCCTCTGATGCCTGCCAGAGCCCATCATGGGCGGGCAGATCGCCGTAAGCAGCGCCTAAGCTGGCCAGACGGTCGGCCACCAGGGTGAAATGCAACGCCTCCTCATCCGCGACACGCAGCCAGTCGGTGTGGAAACTGATGGGCAGGGGCGTGCCGTCGGGCAGATGCTGAAACCGGGCCAGGATGTCCCAGGCCAGATCAATGGCGTTCAGTTCGATATGGGCAATGGCGTGCAGCAAGGCGATGCGGTTGGCCACCGACTGGCCCTTGCCACGCTTGGGCATGTCCTTGGGGTGGCACAGTGCCGGCTTGGCCGGACGCGCGGGCCGGGCCGGCGGGGTGGCGCGGCCCAGGTCGGTGATGGCGCCGTCCCGCCACGCCGCCGCGAAGGCGCGGGACAGACGCGCCTTCTCCCGCGCATCGGCGGTGGTCAGGACGGTGACGGCGGCGGCGGAGAGGGTGGACGGGAGCGGGTGGAGACTCACACTGAAAAACTCTCCCCACAACCACAGCGCGCCTTCTCATTGGGGTTCTTGAAGGTGAAGCCGGACTGGAACTTGTCCTCGGCATAGTCCATCTCGCTGCCGATCAGGAACATGGTGGCGGCGGGGTCGATCAGGATGGTGACACCCTTGTCCTCTACCACCTCCTCGAACTTCTTCTTTTCCTCGGCATATTCCACGAAATAGGACATGCCGGAGCAGCCGCGCGTCTTCACGCCCACGCGCAGGCCGATGATGGGCTTGTCCGACCGGGACATCAGTTCCTTCACGCGCTCTGCGGCCGCGTCGGTCAGGGTCAGGGCCTTGGGCAATGCACGGGCCATCTGTGCCTCCTCAGAACATATTCAGCGCGATGCGGGCATCGTCGCTCATGCGGGACGGGTCCCAGGCGGGTTCCCAGATCAGTTCGACATGGACGCTGGCCACGCCTTCGACGGCGGCCACCACCTGCTGCACCTGGCCCGGCATTTCACCGGCCACAGGGCAGGCGGGGGCCGTCAGGGTCATGTCGATCTCGACATCACCATCGGCATCGACATCGCAGCGGTAGATCAGCCCCAACTCATAGATATTCACCGGGATTTCCGGGTCATAGACGGTGCGCAGCGCCTCCACCACCCGGTCATAGAGCGGCGCGTCGGCGGGCAGCTTCTCATCCGCCGGAATGTCCACGGGGCTGCCCATGGAAACGTCGGGGGCGATGGGGCGGTGGCTGTGGCTCATGATCGATGTCCGCTCAGAAGGACGCGTTTTCGGTGGAAGTCGTCGCCTCGCCATGCAGCGCGGCATTCATCGTGTGCCAGGCCAGCGTGGCGCATTTCACCCGCATGGGGAATTCGCGCACGCCCGACAGGACGGCCAGCTTGTCCGTGGCATCCTCGTCCAGGGTGCCATGGTCGCCCTGCTCATCCTCGTCCTTGGTGCACATGTCGTGGAAATAACCGAACAGCGCCTCGGCTTCCTTCATCGACTTGCCGCGTAGGATCTCCGTCATCAGGCTGGCGCTGGCCTGGCTGATGGCACAGCCGCGACCGTCGAAATGCAGGTCCTGAATGGTGCCATCCTCGCCCACGGTCAGATAGATGGCGATCTTGTCCCCGCACATGGGGTTGTCACCCCGGGCCGTGCGGTTAAAGGCGGCGGGCCGACCGAAATTCCGCGGGTTCTTGCCATGGTCCAGGATGACTTCCTGGTACAGGTCGCGCAGATCATCAAACATATGGATATCCGCCCTTATCCGAAAAAGGCTTTGCAGGCCTGCACTGCTTCGACCAGCACATCGACCTCGGCCTCGGTATTGTAGAGGCCGAAACTGGCCCGTGCCGTGGCCCCCACCCCGAACCGGTCCATCAGCGGTTCGGCGCAATGCCGGCCCACCCGAACAGCCACACCGCCGCGATCCAGCAAGGTGCCGATATCGTGGGGATGGATGCCGTCCATGGTGAAGCTGATGATGGCCGCCTTGTCCGGTGCCGTGCCGATGATGCGCAGGCCCTCAATCTCTGACAGCTTGTGCGTGGCATAGGCCAGCAGGCGCTGCTCATGGGCCTGGATGGCGCTCATGCCCAGGGACGTCACATAATCGATGGCGGCACCCAGGCCGATTCCCTCCACGATGGCGGGGGTTCCGGCTTCAAACCGGTACGGCGCCTCGCGATAGGTGGTGTTCTCGAAGCTGACGGTGCTGATCATGTCGCCACCGCCCTGCCATGGGGGCATCTTGTCCAGCAGTTCCTTGCGGCCATACAGCACGCCGATACCGGTCGGGCCATACAGCTTGTGGCCCGTGAAGACATAGAAATCGGCGTCGATGGCCTGCACATCCACGGGCTGATGCACCGCGGCCTGGCTGCCATCAAAGGCGACCAGGATGCCCTTGGCATGGGCCAGCCGGGCGATGCGGACGGCGGGATTGACGGTACCCAGAACGTTGCTGGCATGTGTGATGGAAACCAGCTTCACCTCTGGCGTCAGCATCGCCTCATAGGCCGCCATGTCCAGGCTGCCATCATCCAGCACCGGCACAACCTTGATATTGATGCCGATCCGGTCGCGCAGAAGCTGCCAGGGCACGATATTGGCGTGATGTTCCATCCAGGAGATGACGACCGCGTCACCTTCCTTCAGAAACCGTCCGCCCCAGCTATTGGCCAGCAGGTTGAACGCCTCCGTCGCGTTGCGGGTGAAGACGATGTTCTCACGGCTCGGCGCGTTCAGGAACTTCGCCACCTTGTCGCGCACCGCCTCATACAGGTCGGTGGACCGCTGGGACAGGAAATGCACGCCGCGATGCACATTGGCATAGTCATTTTCCAGCAGGTGCGACATGGCGTCGATCACGGCCCGCGGCTTCTGCGCGGACGCACCATTGTCCAGATAGACCAGGGGCTTGCCGGCGCGGCCCTTTTTCTCATGCACCAGACGGGTCAGGATCGGGAAATCCTGCCGCACCTGCATGACGTCATAGGGGGCATTGCCCAGGGTCGGATTCAACAGATCAGACATTTTCATCCCCGATGGCCCGCCGCAACCAATCGCGGCCCTGGCCCAGAAGGTAACTTTCCACCCGCATACGGCGGGCATAACCAACGGCCCGGAAAAAGTCCGGACATTGATAATCCATGGGCATGACCGTGGCCCAGCGGCACCCGGCCTCTGCCCCCAGCCGTTCCAGTTCCCCCAGCACCTGCCGCCCCAGGCCCTTGCCGCGCCAGAGCGGCACCACGGCCAGATCGACCAGGGTCAGGTAGGCGCCGTCCAGAACGGCCAAGCCCGCCGCCACCCGCACCCCGCCGGCATCCACCGCTTCAACCG
>JAEMSB010000058.1 GCA_016463045.1 Niveispirillum sp. | reverse complement strand
AGGCAGGAACCAAAGGGGCGAATGTCAGCATCGCCGCAGCCATTGTCAGGCCCACGGACCGTTGGAACAGGGAAAACATGGAAACCTCGTCACATACCTCAAATAAACGCCCCATCACCTGAATAGGGCATGAGCAGATACGGAATCAACCCTGGAATTGTAGCGTAAACACTATACTTCTGCCGTATGCATGGTGCGCTACCCCATACGTGTGGCGGCGGGCCGCAAGGAAAGGCGTGACGGGCTGGGGCTGGCCATGCTTAAAGAACGGGGAACAGATCGGGAATTGTTTCATGCCGGCAGAAGAAGATATCGTCGAACGCCTCCGCCGCCGCGCCGCCCGCGCCCGCGACCGTTACCCGGACGAGGCTGATGACCCGGCAACGCTGGTCGGTGGCCTGATCCAGGACTATGAAGCCGCCGCCGACGAGATTCAGCGTATGCGCGACGCCCTGAAAGACCTGTCCAGGCAGGCGCTTCGTGCGATGTTAGGCTGAGATAGCGTTTTCTTTCAGTGCCTTACTGTCAATTTTCATTTTCCCCAACGAAGCATTTGCACCAGCCGAACCGATGCGCTATGGTCCGCGCCGCCTGGGGTTGCTCCCCAGCGCCGGCATGGACCCGTAGCTCAGCTGGATAGAGCGCTGCCCTCCGAAGGCAGAGGCCGATGGTTCGAATCCATTCGGGTCCGCCAATTTTCTTCAATGGTCGCCTGCCATTCGGGGCTTCTGCACCTTGGTGCATTCGCCTCTCCGGCGCCGTTACACCAAACTTCGGTACGAATGGTGCTCTCCCATGTCAGGCTCCATTGCTAACCATCTGATTATAAAGACGATTTTCCCACTAGAGCCAAAAAATTGATAATTTACATTATGGAAATTATAAAGGCCACCTTGTCGCACCTGCGATGCATTCGCATTTTCTTCTGGCATATGCGACTGATTTGCAGTAACTAGTGATCATCGCACGCTGGTCCGGGGTTTGGCACCGATCATGTATGTCTGCATCTGCAATGCCATCAACTGCAAGACGGTTCGCCGGACTGTTGAGGACGGGGCCAGCAGCATAGCCAGTGTGTTCAAGGCCTGCGGCAAGACCCCGCAATGTGGCCGCTGTTTCACCACCATCCGGGAGATGGTGGGCGAAACCAAGGCTGCTAATTGCGATGCCCATATGGCGCCGGCCATCGCCGCCGAATAAGCCCTGAAAGCTTGCGTTCCCGCCGGTCAATGCGGGCAGATACCGATATTGCGGATGGAACATTCGGTGGGGCCGGTGGCACCCTCCTGTTCCGCCTTTTTCTTGGCGGCTTCTTTCTGCGCCTGCTCCGCCGCGATGCGGCGGGCGCGTTCGGCCTGCATATCGCGCAGTTCCGTATCCTTGCCCAGCCGGCCACTCAACAGCATCAATTGCCGTTCGGCAGACTGAAACAACGGCTCCTCCACGCTGCTTCCATTCAGCAGCGGCGTGTCATCCTCGCTACCCGAGACATAGACGATACGGTAAAGGCCATAGGCGTCGTCCAGGCGCCCGATCTCCTGATTGACCAGGGCCAGTTGATAACGGGCCGTCATGTCGTCGTGCTTTTCGTCCACCAGCCTGCCATAGAATTCCAGTGCCATGACATAGTCCCTGGCCTTCAGCGCGGCACGTCCCCGGTCACTGTCATCATTCATGAAAGGGTTCACCGGCTGCGCCCAGCGCGGGGTCATGCAGCCAGGCAGGGCCAGCAGAAGTGACAGGGCAAGGCAGGACAGGGGAAAGCGGCGGATCATCTTCATCCTCGGGCGGGAACGGGCCGTTATGATGATCCTATCACGCTGGCCCGTCGCGTCGCCTGCTTGATTGTTTGTTTGCTGACACGCCCTGCCCGCGCATAAGCTGTTGCCAAGACATACAGGGATGGGCATGCAGCCGGGTTGGGAAAACAATATCGATGCGGATCTGGCGGCCCTGACCACAGATCGCGGCATGCTGGCCCTGTTGCGCCATTGGTGTCAGGCCCGTGCCGCCAATGATGACACCTTGCCGGTGCGGGCACAGATGGACCCGTGCGACCTGCCCCGGTCGATCCTGCCTTTCATGTTCATCTATGAACGGCTGGGCAACCGGCTGCGCTGCCGCCTGTCAGGCACGCGGATGCGCGATCTGTTCGGGAATGACGGGACCGGCCTGTTCCTGGATCAGATGATCGCATCGCACAGCGTGGCGGGCCGCAGCGCCCTGTTCCACCGCACCCTGGATGGCGGCCTTCCCCTGCTCTATCGCGGGTTTCTGGTGCCGGTGGGCAAGAGTTGGCGAGGGTTCACCCGGCTGCTGCTGCCCGTGGCGGTGCGGGCGGGAGAGCCGGCGACACAGGTGATGGGCATGGTCCGGGTGATCGATCCGCCGCCGGGTGCGGCGGCACTGGCTGGGACGGATGCAGATGGTCTGCTGTCCGCTAGGCTGCTGGATGACAGCGAATGCCGGGCGGCCATCGACAGCCTTGGATCAGGCCGCGTTCTGTAAGACCCTTATTACCACACGGCCCGTCAGGGTGACCGCCGCGCTATCGCCGTCTCTGATCATAGGGCGGACAATTGCACAATGGCTGTAGTCCCATCTTCGACTTGGAATAAGGTGCTTCTTTCATAAAATTCGGCGCGGAAAGAAGATCATGCTGGATGTGGCTCGGCCAGGACGGCGCGATGCATTGAAATGGGGGATGGGCATTGTCGCGGCAACTGCCGTCAGTCCATCCCTCGCGGCAACGCAGCGACCGCTGGACATCACCAATCCTGCCGACGCACGGATAATCTATCGCAAACTGCGCTACCGCACGGACGACGGGTTGCTATTTTCGTGGATCAAGGGGCCCTATATGGCGTCGACAGGGGGCGATCTGATCCCTCTTTATGCTCTGAACCTTGGTTCCATTCGGCGTGTGACGCAAAACAGCGATGGCAGCTTCCATCTGATTGATCTGGAAATCAGTTTCCGCGTGGACGTGCAGACGGGCGAGCGTCTGAAATCCCTGTACAATCCCATCACCGGAGAGACGGTAACAGTCGGAGGGCGTGGGCCGGTTCCGACGCATGTGACGGTATCGGCCGACAATGAAGCCATGATCCCCGCAGCGCCCGGTCAGCCGAAATATGAGCATGAACGCGCGCCCGTCACGATTTTCCCGCTGGGTCAGACGGAACTGGCCATCCGTGACCGTTCTCACACCCGCGTCACCGCGCCCGATGGTTCGGTATCCCATCTGAATGAGGTCAGCACGATCTCCGCCCCCCGCGACATTGTGCTTGATCCTCGGACCACCCATGTCAATTCCCGCGTCCAATCCAACGATGTCCGCAGTTGGCCGGCATGGCTGAAGATGGGCGACCGGCCCGGATCGCTGGCACTGTTCGCCAATGGCGGAACGGTCAGCCGCTTCGAAGATTTGCCGGACGATTGGCACGCCATGTTGAAACAATATTATCCGCAAATCGCCGCCGATCCCATTGCGGTACTGGACGGTAAGATCAAGATTGATGCACCGACCTGGTAAGCAACGATATGCGACGCGGTGGCAGTCTCGCAGCCGGCGTTAAATACCAGCCAAAAACTTCAGCGCCACCGGCCCCATGGCCAGATAGCCGGCGCGGTTGGGATGCACCGGATCCAGGCCCAGTTCCGCCTTCAGTCCCTTGTTCGTATCGGCCAGGACAGGCCAGTAATCGATATAGGTGTGGCCCTGTTCGCGGCAGAAGCCGGCGGTCCAGGCATTCAGCGCCAGAATACGTTCCGTCGGGTCCCCCACCGATTTGCGCCAATAGACATCGCGGGCCGGCGGCACCGACCCGATAAAGACCTTCATCCCCGCAGCCTTGGCTAGCGAGGCCATGGCGGCCAGATTGTCATGGGTAAGGGCCGGGTCATAGGTACCGCCATTTTCGGCGACATCGTTGGTGCCGGCCAGGATATGGACGGCGCGCGCGGCCAGTTCCAGCACATCGGGCGTGAAGCGTAGCAGCATCTGTGACGTTGTCTGCCCCGAAATGCCGCGCCCGATAAAGCCATGGGTGGGGAAGAACGCGCCATCATGTTCGGGGCGCGCCCAGTTCTCGGTAATGCTGTCCCCCATGAACACCACGCGCCGCCTGTCAGCGGGCAGAGCCTTGTCGGTAGCATTGGCGGCGGCGTAGCGGGCGCGATTGGCCCAGTCCAGCACCTGCACCGGCTCCGCCGCACCCGCCCGTGTCACGGCCAGCATTGGTAACATGGGAGCGGTGGCAAGCAGATGACGGCGGTTCATGGCGATCCCTTTGAAATCAGAACCAGGGGGTCGGGTGAGGTTTTTGCCCCACCCGACCATCGGGCATTATGCTTAGCGCTTCACGACAAGCTGCTTGCCGTCATACACCACCTCACGCTCGCCCTTCACGTTGAAGTCTGCGGCCTTGGTGTTCTGGCCGTCGATCCAGCGGACGCGGATGGTGCGCTTTTCCGCCATACCGGGGAACGAACCCTGGCGGTCGGCGATGGTCAGTTCGCCATTGGCCTGGTTCCAGGACAGTTTGATGCGGCTGAACTCACCCTTTTCATAGCCATAGGTGGTGCCTTCATCCTCATAGAGGTCGAAGCTGCCATCGGCCCCGGCATAGATATTGATCAGCAGGGAACCATCCTGCTTCTCCGCCGTGGACTGCACCGCCGGGCCGGTCGGGATGATCGCCCCTTCCCGCACGAACAGCGGGATACGGGTCAGCGGTGCATCCACCGTCACCTCCTGCCCACCCGTCAGCTTTTCACCGGTGTAGAAATTCACCCAGTTGGCGCCAGCGGGCAGATAGACGGCCTTGGTGGTGGCACCCTGTGTGTAGACGGGGGCGACCAGGATGCTGGGTCCGAACAGGTACTGTGTGCCCAGATTCTTCACCTTGGCATCGGCGGGGAAATCCTGCGCCAGGGCGCGCATGATGGTCCCGTCCTTGTGCCAGGTGTCGCCGGCCAGGGTGTAAATATAGGGAAGCAGACTGTAACGCAGCTTGGTGTACCAGACCATGGACTGGTACACGTCCGACCCTTCCGGCGCGATATTATAGATCTCGCGCAGCGGGAACTGCCCGTGGGAACGGAACAGTGGGCTGAACGCCCCGAACTGGAACCAGCGCAGGTTCAGCTCACGCCATTCGGCCTGATCCTCCGCCTTCATCGGTTGCGCCTCGAACCGCTTTTCAACGGAGAAGCCGCCGATATCGGTGGTCCAGTTGGGCAGGCCCGACAGGCTGGTATTAATGCCCGCCGCGATCTGATGCTCCAGATCGACAAAGCGCGACACCACGTCACCCGACCAGACAGCCATGCCATGGCGCTGCTGCCCGGCAAAGCCGGATCGGGTCAGGATGAAGCTGCGCTGTCCGCCATCGTCGCGGCGTTCGCCCTCATACACGGCCTTGGTCTGCATCAGGGGGTAGGAGTTGAAGAAGGCAGAGCCCGGACCCATCGCTGTCGGCCCGATGCGCAGCTTCACCTCCTCAATCGGCAGGTTGGAATGGACGTCCGGTTCGGTATTGTCCAGCCACCAGGCATCGACCTTCAGCACGTTCAGCTTGTCACGCATCTGCCGCCAGTAAATATCGCGCGCCTCCTGGCTGTAGGGATCGTAATGGGCGTTCAGATAGCCATCGCCTATCCAATCGCGCTCCCCCTTCTCCACATTACGGCGATAGATGTAGCCCTTGGCGTCCAGCTCCTTGTAATGCTCCGTATTGGGATAGAATTTCGGCCAGACGGAGATCATGAAGCGGGCGTTCAGCTTGTGGATTTCGTTCACCATGCCAGCCGGATCGGGGAAGCGTGACTTATCGAAATCGTGGCTGCCCCAGCTATCCTCGGGCCAGTAGTTCCAGTCCAGAACGATGTTATCCAGCGGAATGCCGCGCTTGCGGTATTCCTTGACGGTGCCCACCACCTCTTCCTGGGTCTTGTACCGTTCCCGGCTCTGCCAGAACCCATAGGCCCAGCGCGGCAGCATCACGGACTTGCCCGTCAGTTGCCTGTAACCGGCGATGACGCCGTCGATGTCGTCACCGGCGATGACATAGTAATCCAGGGCGTTGGCCACTTCTGACGACAGGGTCAGGGCGTTGCGCTGTTCAGGCGGCAGCGGGGCCTGATGCGACACGCCGATGTAGCCGCCATCGGGCTGCCAGACGATGCGGATGTCGTGCTGCTTGCCGGCTTCCAAGGCCACCTCAAAATTATGGAACCAAGGGTTCCAGTTCTGCCGCCAGCGATGGATCACTTCCTTGCCATCGATGAAGACGGTGGCATAGCCGGACGAATAAAGCTGGAACTTGTGGGTGCCGGCCTTGTCCGTGCTGATCTTGCCTTCCCAGGTGACCTTCTGACCCGGTGTGTCGCGGGTCTTGTCGGGCCGGCGGTTGCCGCCGACTTCAGCAGGCCAGTTCAGCAGATCATCCAGATCGCGCCAGTCGATCTTGCTCTCCCGGCGGATCAGCTTGGTCTCGCCATCCTTGGTATAGGTGGCGGTCAGCGCCCCTTCCTTACCCTCGGCATCGAACAGCTTCAGGCTGCCATCCAGGTCGGCATAATCATGCGGCACGCCGAAACGGGTGATGGAGGTATTGTCCCACAGCACGCCGTAATTGCGGCTGGACACCACGAACGGAACCGCGATGTCCATATTATGCTGGGCCAGACGCAGGTCTTCACCGTTCCAGTTCAGCACACCGTTCTGATGCTGGCCCAGGCCGTAAAATGCCTCATCGGTACCGGGGTTGAAGGTCTGGCTGATCGTGTAATAGTCGCGATCCAGCACCTTCACGGGTACGATGGCACCCCGGTCCTTCTCGGCCAGCAGGGGGGTGCCCGATTTGTCCAGGAAGCGGACGGTGCCGGTGGCCAGATTCAGTTCCGCCGTCAGTTGCGGGGTCTTCAGCCGGGCGACCTTGCCATCCTGCTCCACGGTGAAACCGCCATTGGCGGGACCGGCCGCGGTGGTCAGGCTGGCCGGGATGTCCAGGCTGTCGGTCGGCACCGCCGTAACGCGGATCGTACGGTCATTGATGACCTGCAGGCGCAGCTTCTTTGCCGGTCCCGATGACAGGGGGGCGACCAGACCGTCCGGGGTCTGCTGTACCGCGCCGGGCTGTATGACCTGGGTCACCGTGTCGCCGCCGGATTTGGCGCCACCATCGCAGCCCGCCAGCAGCAGCAGCGGCAGAAGGGCCGCGCGGGCCAGCATCATGGATCGGAAAGTCATGGGTCGTTTTCTCCCTCGCAAACTGTCTTACGCCGTAGGTCAGGTCGAGCCGTAGGCGAGCCCTGACGAATGACGGTGCGGCTTATGGAATGTCAGGGCTCGGGGCTTCGCCCCTCGACCTGACCTACGGTTACTTCGTCGGATAGGTGCCCAGGGTGACGCGCAGCAGTTGCGCGCGGTCGGTTAGGTTCAGGCCGTAATCGGTCTGGTCGCCGTTCCACACCCGATCCATGACCCAGGTGCCGTTGACGAAGCGCCCCTCCTCTACCCGGTCGTAAATCCGACCGCGCCCCTCACGCGTGCTGATGAAGTCCACCCGCGCATGCACACCGGTGATCAGGTAATCATCCTTGCCCATCTCGATCACCACGGCCCCGCCCTTGGGTATGGGATTGCCGGGCGGCTTTTCCATGCCGAACTGGCCCAGACCGTAAGACAGCTCTACCTTCCACGGTGCACCACCCAGGGTGATCTGTTCGGCATGCACGGCCTCCGGCTCTGCCCCGCCCCAGACTTTGCCTTTAAGACTGCGTTCTGCGATCAGGTCGGCGATGGGCGTGACAGTGCGGTAGGCCAGGGCGAACGGTGCCAGGGTTTCGGGTGTCACTTTCTCCGCGCCCAAGGGCGCATTGGCGTAGCCGGTATAGTCCAGGCCAAACGGGCTGAACCCTATACCCTGCTGCCCCAGAACCGCGAACAGATAGCGGGCATAGACCGCCTTGCTGCCCATTTCCGCCACCATCAGGGCGTTATCGGGGCGGCCATATTGTCCCAGCGTCTTGGTGTAGGGCGCGTACCCGTCCATGTAGATGTCGGGCGCCAGGAAGTCGATATGCGGGGCCGCCGCCTTCCAGATATCCAGCACGTTCCAGGTGGGACCACCGGATGAGTAATTGTACGGGTCCTGATCGTTGAACGGGTCGCGGAGCGCGGCGTTCACATACATGGGCAGGTCGTATTCCTGCTGACCCGCCGCTGCCACCTCGTCGCAATAGCGACCGATATGCCAGGCGTGGAAGAACTCGTCGGCATCCTTGCCGAACACGGTTTTCCAGTTGCCGGGCTTCTTGTTCATGGCCTTGACCAGTTCGGCTGGAACCGGGCCATTGAACAGCTTTTCCGCCTCCTTACCATGGTCACGGATGGCCCCATAGGTGCCAACCTCATTCTGAACCTGGACCATGATGACGGTGCGCTGCGGGTCCACCTTCTTCAGGTGGCGCATCAGGGCGGCAAAGGCGCGTTTATCGGCCTCCAGCGTTTCCTTGCCATGGGGGGACAGGGAATTGCGGATAATGCCTTTGGCTTCCACCACGCGCGGGAAGCGGTCATTGTTCAGCTTGACCCAGGCCGGCGCATAGTTGGGGCCGTTGTTCTTCCAGGTCGCAAACCAGAGCGGGATCAGCCGTACATTATTGGCGCGGGCCTGTTCCAGCAGATGATCGACGAAGCTGAAATCGAACTGGCCTTCCTTAGGCTCAATCTGTTCCCAGGCGATGGGCACCTGCAGCGTGTTGGCCCCCACCTCCTTCACCGCTGGCCAGACATAGGGCAAGGCGGCGGCATAATTGCTGGAATTATTGACCTGCGCGCCCAGGATCAGGAACGGCTTGCCATCGACCAGCAGGGCATGGCGCCCATCCTGCGTCACCATGCGCGGCAACGGGGCATCGGCGGCCAGGGCCGGGCCGGCGGAGAGGGCAAGCGACAGCAGACCGACGGCCAGCAGGCGGGAAAAGCGGGAAACAGGCATCACGGCTCCGTTCGGGGTCGGGTGCGGACAAGGCTCAGGCGGCGGTGGCCGGCGCCTTGCAATGACGGTCGATGAAATCGCGGTGGGCCGGCATGGTGGCGACCGCCCGCTGCACATAGTCACGATGGCGGGACAGGCGCTGCTGCAACTCCCCCTCCGCCATGATGTCGGCCATCGGGTCATACCCGACCGGGTCCACCCCCTGGCCCAGGAATACGGCAAGCCAACTGGCCTCCGCGAATAACTGCCCATCAAAGCGGGCGACGCGGCCACGGGCGCGGAACAGGTCGATCTTGTGCCGCAGACTGTCCGGGATCGGCATGGTGCGGCAATAGTTCCAGAAGTCGCTGTCGTCCCGTTCCGTCGCATTGTAATGCAGGATCAGGAAGTCGCGGATCTGCTCATACTCGATCTCGCTCAGCCGGTTGAACTCATCCCGCGTTGCCTGGTCCCGGACATCGGTGGGCATCAGGGCCAGCAGGCGGAACAGGGCCGTCTGGATCAGGTGGATCGAGGTGCTTTCCAGTGGTTCCAGGAACCCGCCGGCAAGGCCGATGCCCAGGACATTGCGCACCCAGGCCTTGTCCCGCCGCCCCGCGGTAAAGTGCAAGGGGCGGGCATCGGCCAGGGGGCGGCCATCCAGATGGCCCAGCAGCAAGCCCTCCGCCTCCTCATCCGACATGAAGGCCGAGGAATAGACATGACCATTGCCGATCCGGTGCTGCAACGGGATGCGCCATTGCCAGCCGGCGGTATGGGCGGTGGACCTTGTATAGGGTGTGATGTCCCGCCCGCCCTCGCAAGGAACCGCCAATGCGCGGTCGCAGGGCAGCCAGCGGCTCCATTCCTTGAACCCCACGCCCAGCGTTTGACCCAGCAACAGGGAGCGGAAGCCGGAGCAATCGATGAACAGATCACCCCCGACGCTGCCGCCATCGGCCAGGTCGAGCGCGGTGATATAGCCATCTTCGGCCCGCTGCCGGATGCTGGTGATCCGCCCCTCGATCCGCGTCACGCCCAGCCCTGTTGCGAAATCGCGCAGGTAGGCGGCGTAAAGGGCGGCATCGAAATGATAAGCGTAGGACAGAAGCGGCGCCGAGGCCGGTCCCTGCGGGATTTCGGGCGAAAACCTTCCCTGCCGCGCCGCCACGATGGCGGGGCAGTATTCACCGATGTCGGTGCCGTCGCCCAGCGCGCGGGCACGCAGCCAGTAATGGTGGAAGGACACGGCATCGATATTGGCGCCATAGCTGCCAAACGGGTGGATATAGCTGTGCCCGGTACGGGTCCAGTTGCGGAATTCAATGCCCAGCTTGAAACTGGCCTGGGTACGCGCCACGAAGTCACGCTCGTCAATGCCCAGAAGCTGGTTGAAGAACTGAATGGGCGGGATCGTGGCCTCGCCCACGCCGACCGTGCCGATCTCAGCCGATTCAATCAGGGTGATGCGGCCCAGACGGCCCTTGGTCGCCTTGGCCAGGAGGGCAGCCGTCATCCACCCGGCGGTGCCGCCGCCGACGATGGTGATGTCCAGAGGCTTTGTCTGCATCATCCCTCCTCCCCCTGCCATCTGCGCCTTTGCGGCGTCTGCGATAACGGTAACACAGTCTGTTGCCAGAAGAAAAAGAAGCCCGGACCGGTGTTGCCACCGGTCCGGAAGTTTCCAGCCCTGGGAGGGGCATGGGGACCGTGAAGATCAGTAGTTGGCGCGCAACACGAAGGTATAGCGGCGGTCGGCATCCACCCAGTTATGCATGGTCAGCTTGCCCGGGAACCCGACCAGCACCTTGGTCCGGGAATTGGACAGGTTCGCCGCTTCAACACCGGCCTTGATATGGTCGTTGATGGTGAAGAAGGCGGACGCATCTAGCTGCCCGTAATCATCCGCCCAGGCCGGGATATTGATATTCGCCGCCGTGGTGGTGAGCAGATAACGCTCACGCCAGTTCCAGGCCAGACGCAGGGAGATGGGGCCCTTCTCGTACAGGCCCTGGATATTGTAGGCCCATTTCGACATGCCCTCCAACGGCAGGTTGGTCGAGCCCTGGACATTGGCCTGCTGGTTGGCGTCAAACGGGTTGACGGCGGCGTTGCGCGTGCCCTTGGACTCGATATGCGTGATGTTGGCCTGCAAACCCAGCCCGCTGAACGGGTCGGGCAGGAAATCGTAGAACTGCGAATAGGCCAGTTCGAAGCCCTTGATGCTGCCCTTGCCGGCATTGTAGGGCCGGGTCGCAAAGACATCGCGGGTCACGCCGTTATTGGTGAACTTCACCGTCTGCAGCGTGTTGGTGATGAAGTCGTAGATGTCCTTGTAGAACACTACGCCCGTCAGGCTGCCGGTCGGCGCGAAATACCATTCCAGTGAGGTGTCGAACTGGTTGGAACGCAGGGGCTTCAGGTCCGGGTTACCGGCACTGCCCTTGAACTGATAGACGCAGTTGGTGATATCGCCAGGGCCCGCCCCGCTCTGGCAGGTATTGCCAACCAGATGACCGCCATCCGCGGAGATATTGGCTGTCGCCTGTAGCTGCTGCAGGTCGGGGCGGACGATGGAGCTGCCGGCGGCGAAGCGCCATTGCAGCTCGTCTGTCAGCTTTACACGCACATTCAGGCTGGGCAGGAAGTAATCATAGCTTCGCCCGCCCTCTATCGACGACCTTGCACCGTTCAGGAAGCGCAGATCGTCGGCAAGCGCACTGTTGGGATTGATGTTAATGCCCGTGGCCGACTGCACCACGGAGAAGCCCTGGCCCTTGGTTTCGGTGTGGACGTAGCGAAGGCCGATATTACCGTCGACGTCCTTATCCTCACCAAACAGCTTCACCTGGTTGGCGAAGCGGACCAAACCATAGGCGGCCCAGGTTTCCTCCGACTGGCGGTTCACACCGCCGCCGCCGCCGGTCTGCGCCTCGTAATCGCCATTGAAGGGACGCCAGCCCGTCGCCCAGTCCGGTTCCAGCTGGATAGAGCGGACGGCGGCGGCACCCTTGACATAATCCTTGGCCAGACGACCATCGGGAACCAGGAAGTTGCCCGGCAGCTGTACAGCGCCGCGCATGAAATCATCATCGCCATAACTGTAATAGGGGACCTTGGCGCCTGCCTTGTCCAGCGTGGCGAGACCGGAACCGGTCCAATTCTGGCTGATCCAGCCCCAATTATAGTTGCTGTCACGGGTTACGGCCTCACGCTTGTTGTGACGCACACCGAACCGGGCCGAGGACAGCCAGTCATCGTCGAACGTATATTCGGTATCGAACCGTTCAGCCCATTGATCCGCCTGATTGCGCTGATGATTATCCATCGCAGCATTGTAGTAATAGTTGGCGGGGTTGTTACGGTAGCTGTCGGCGATGGACAGGGTGACCTTGGGCAAGCCGCCCGACAGGTCCAGGGTGGAGGCCGGCACGGCGGTGCCGCCCGGCATCTGGTTGAACAGCGTGAAGTCGATCGCCTTGGTCTTCGACTTCACATACTGGACATCGCCGCTGAAGGACCAGCGGTCGTTCGGATTGAACTTGATGTTCAGCGAGGCATCTTCGGTGGTCGAATAACGGCGGTTCCAGCGGGCGTCCAGCAGGTCGATATCCTGTGTCGTGCCCTTGCCATCGGCCTGGTTGGCGATGGTGCCCTTAATGAAATAGCCGCGATCATCATAGGTGAAGCTGGTGCCCGCCGCCGGCCCGTTGGCCGACCCGGTATTCAGGCCCACCACATGCTCCAGTGCAGCCTGTTCAGCGGCAGAGCGCAGATATTGCGCGGTAATGTCCCAGCGCGCGTCGGGCCGCCATTGCACCACGCCAGCTACGCCGAACCGCTCACGCTCGAAATCCAGGGTACGGTAGCCCCAGCCATCGGGCACATAGACCGTCTTGCCCGGTGCCACGCCGGCAATGTAGTTGCCGGGCTTGTTGGTGGCGTTCGGGTCGGCGCCGACGCGTTCGCGATAGGCATTGACGGAGAAGGTGTCGGCACGGGTTGACAGTTCGGAATAGGCGACATCCACCAGCACGCCGAACTCGCCCAGCTTGTTGCTTTCCCAGCGGTCGGAATAAAGCACGGAGCCGGACGGCTTCGCCTCCTTGCGCAGGTCGGTATAGGAATAATCGACAGAACCGGCAAGGATGCGGCCTTTGGCGTCGAACGGCGTGCGGGTGCGCAGATTGACCACGCCGCCCAGACCGCCCTCGATCAGGTCGGCGGACGGGTTCTTATAGACATCGACCCCGGCCATCAGTTCCGGCGGCACATCCTCAAATCCCAGGGCGCGGCCATTATTGGCGCCGAAACTGTCGCGGCCATTGAATTCACCACGGACCAGCGACAGGCCACGGATCTGCACGCCGCTGCCTTCGATAGACAGACGGTCGGCATCGCGGCCATTGGCGGTGCGGCCGATGGTGATGCCGGGGATGCGCTGCAGAACCTCGGTCACCGACCGGTCCGGCAGGGCGCCAATATCGACCGCGGTGACGCTGTCGACCAGCTGTTCGGCATTCTGCTTGATCGCCTGCGCCGACTGCACCTGCGCGCGGATGCCGGTAACGATGATTTCATCCAACTGGCCGCCATTATCGGCAGTCTGGGCCAGTGCCGCCTGCACTGGAAACAGCGCTGTCAATGCGATCAGCGATGCGCCCCGGCAAATACCCTTTCGGACCTTGCTCCCACTCATCTCAAAATCCCCCCTTACGG
>JAEMSB010000484.1:3204-3693 GCA_016463045.1 Niveispirillum sp. | reverse complement strand
GCGGCGGGTGGTAGGATGCGCCGGGTGGGCGAAGACCTGGGCCACCGGCCCCTGTTCGATGATGCGGCCTGCCTCCAGCACCACCACCTGATCCGCAACCTCTCGCACCACGGCCATTTCATGGGTGATCAGCAGGACGGTCAGGCCCAGTTCCCGGTTGATCTGGCGGATCAGGGCCAGGATCTGGCGCGTTGTTTCGGGGTCCAGCGCCGACGTCGCCTCATCACACAGCAGCAACTGCGGATTGGGCGCCAGGGCGCGGGCAATGCCCACCCGCTGCTTCTGCCCGCCGGACAGGGCGGCGGGATATTGCGTCGCCTTGTCCGTCAGGCCAACAAGGTCCAGCAGTTCGGCCACACGGGAGCCGATCTTTCCTGCGGGCCAGCCCGACAGTTCCAGCGACAGGGCGACATTGCCCGCCACGGTACGGTTGGCCAGCAGATTGAAATGCTGGAAAATCATGCCGATGGATTGCCGCGCGCGGCGCAG
>JAEMSB010000484.1:0-3194 GCA_016463045.1 Niveispirillum sp. | reverse complement strand
CAGCGCCTCTTCATCCAGGCCGGTCAGGTCGCGACCACCCACGATGACGGTGCCGGCATCGGGCCGTTCCAGCAGGTTGACAGCGCGCAGCAGGCTGCTTTTCCCGGCCCCGCTGGGCCCGACAATGGCGGTGATCCCGCCCCTGGGGATATCAAGGTCGATGCCGGCCAGGGCCGCCACGGCCCGACCGTCCTTGCCGTGGAACGTCTTGGCGATACCCGCCAGCCGCACCATCACCTCTGTGGTGGTGGTGTCGGATGCGTCCTGTCCTGTCACAATCGCGTCCATGTCACTCATCGGGCGGTCGTTGTTCGATCCTGCCCTGGATTGCTGTCATGGCAAAGAGTGAAGTGGGGAAGCGGCACCGACAATCGGCGAATTCACGCGTCAGCTATGTGGTGTCGATAATAACACACAATGGGCATGTATATTGATGTTCAGACAATCGCCTGCCGCGCCATATGCAGGGTGCGCTGGAAATGGCCCCGGATCACCTGTTCCAGTTTCGGGGTGGGCACCACCAGGGCGTTGCGGCCATCCAGATCGGCGCGGCGCTTTTCCAGATAGCCATCATCGACGGCGCGCTTGATCCGGTCCTCGCGGGTGCGGTTGGACCCGCTTTTCATGGTCTGACAGGCGGCACTGACCGTCAGGGGGGAACCACGCCAATGGCTGACGGTGCAGCCCACGAACAGGTACCAATATTCCTGTGTGAAATAGCCGGGCCGGTTCTCGAACGCGCGGTCCCAGTCGCGGGCATAATCCTCCAGAAAGCCCAGCCAGCGGAACAGGTCATCGTCGCTGATCGCCGGTTGATCCATCAGCGGTCCTGCGGGCCGAAGACGGAGCCGGACAGGGCGGGGCTCATAAATTCGCCCAGATTCTTGAAGGCCACGCGGAAGAAGACCCGGTCGCCACGGTCGATACCGGTCCGCCGCGTATTGTCACGTTCCGCCACAAGCTGGAAGGTCAGGCATTCTTCCTGATAGGTGATGGTGGCGCTGGACAGGACGGGGCCGCCGCCGGGGGCCAGATCGCGCCGGTGCGCCAAGCCCACCGACCAGCGGTCGCTGAGCGCCGAGGAGATGCCCAGCGTCAATTCCTCCCGGTTGCGGGTGGCCAGACCGCCATCCTGGGTCAACTTGTCCAGATAGACATAGGAGCCGGAAACCCGGAACTGCGACGGGCCGAACACGCCATAGACATCGTGCAGGCGCTGCGCGCCCGTCTGGCTGTCCAGGCGGAAGGAGTAGGAGATGTCCATCCAGGGGCTGGGCGTCAGTTCCAGCTTGCCCACCACGTCCGACGTGCGGCGGCGCAGGCCCGACCCGCCGGGGAAATCCGCATCGCCTTCCAGTCGCTGGCTCTGGCCTAAGAACAGGGTGGAAGAGCCGCCGCCGAACCCGTACAGACCGGCCTTCACGCCATAGGTCAGGCGCTGCCCGCCCTCCAGCCGGTCGATACCGGGATAGCGCGAGGCGCGGAACAGGTTGGTGTAATCGAACTCGATATCCTGGCTGTCCTCGTTTGGGATGAAGCCGGAATTGTCGATATTGGGGGCCGCCGACAGCATGACCATGGGTTCGACCAGGGTCTGCACCGTCGCATCCTGGCGCGCCAGCGGATAGGAGACGGTCCAGTCGGCATGCGGGAAGCCGCGCAGGCGAACCTTGTCATCCGGTTCCACGCTGCCATCGGGGCGGCGCAGGTTCGATACCCAATAGCCATCGGCCCGCGCCTCCGCCTTCAGGACGGAGACAAGGCCGAAACCGGTGATGTCATCCCGGCGCCAGCCGGCGGCGGACGAGACACGGCGGGTATCATTGCCCGACGAGCGCAGCAGCGACAGGAACCCGGCATCAGCCGACCAGCGGCCGCCCAGCAGGCCGCCCGGTTCCCCCAGCGCGCTGTAGGTGACCATGGGCAGAACGACGGGTTCTTCCTCCGGGTTGCCGGGGCGCAGATCCTGGAAATCATAGACATTGAGGGCAAGGTAATCTCGTCCCTCAAACCGTTCGGCAAAGGCGCGGCTGGCCAGAATATCCTCGCGGCTATAGTCATAGCGCAGCAGATGGGTGTTATCGGTCACGCGCTTGATGTCAAAGCCCCAGCGCCAGTTCTCATCAATGTCGAACCGGCCCGTGCCGAAGATGTGGCCCCGGAATTCCTTCTTCTCCACCACACCGCTGGCGGTTTCCCGCGCACGGTCGGTATAGACCGCACTGCCCGACAGGGTGACGGAGCCGGTGGCGAAGCGCTGGCGGTATTCCCCGCCCAGCAGCAGCCCATCCTCCGTGCTGGGCGTCACCTCCAGGGTGAAATCCTTGCTCTCGTCAATATCGAAGAAATAATAGATGCGGGCATAGGTGCCCAGATCGGAACTGATGCCGCCGCCCGGTGTCAGGAAACCGCTGCGCCGTTCCACGGTGGGGTCGGGATGGCCGAAGAAGGGCAGCCACATTACGGGCACGCCCGCCACCTCCAGCGTCGCGTCGCGGTAATAGACGTCGTGCGCCTGCTGATCATGGGTGATGCGGGCGGCCCGGATCTGCCAGATGGGCGGTCGCGTCGGATCGGTCGCGCACAACTCGCAGGGGGAGTAGACCGCGTTTTCCATGCGGGTATAGCGGCCATCCCGCCGTTCACCCTGGAGGGCCGCGAATTTGGAATTGTCGGACAGCAGGATGCGGACCTGATCCACGAAGCCCTGCTGCAGATCGTCGGTCAGTTCGGTGTAGTTGGCGAACATCACCTCGCCCGTCGGCTCCAGGATGGAGACATTGCCGGACGCGGTGACGACGTTGGTCTTTTCCGAAAAACTGACGCTGTCGGCCAGCAGCAGTCGCCCGCCCTGGGACAGTTCCACCTTGCCGCGCGCCGTGATGATGCCCAGGTCCTGGTCATAGTCCACGCTGTCGGCGGACAGCAGCACGGGTTGCCCGTTTTCCGTCGGCTGAGCGGGGCCGGCGCCATGATGGCTGGCCCCCTTCGGTGCCTCGTCCTCTGCTGCCAGGACGGCACCCGACAGGCCAAAAGCCAGCGCCGTGGACAGGAGCAGGCGGCGATAGGTCCGGGCAGGATGCATTTTCAACAGCGTCTCAGGCTTACGGTCGACGGGTGCTAGCTTGTCCCCGACGAACGCGGCGCTGTCAACTGATGCAGGCGGATGGGCAGGTGGGATGTGGGGGCAAGAG
>JAEMSB010000483.1 GCA_016463045.1 Niveispirillum sp. | reverse complement strand
GCGGCACGTGCCGCGTGAAGACAAGCTGCGGATGCAGCGCCGGCGCTTGAGGCAACAGAAAGTTTAAAGCATGTTTCCGGGCACCGGAAACATGCTTTAAAACATCATTTCCAGCACGCGGTCGCGCGGCTGGTGGCCGTCGGCGAAGGTCTTGATATTGACGATCACCTTTTCGCCCATGTCGATGCGGCCCTCCAGCGTGGCGGACGCCATGTGCGGTAGCAGCACGACATTGTCGAGCTTCAGCAGCTTGGGATCGACATTGGGCTCATCCTCATACACGTCCAGGCCGGCGGCCCCGATCTCACGCCGTTGCAGCATGCGGGCCAGCGTCGCCTCGTCCACCACCTGACCACGGCTGATATTGACGAGGATGGCGGTGGGTTTTAGCAGGGCCAGACGCCGCGCGTTCAGCAGGTGGTATGTGGCCGGCGTACGCGGGCAGGTGATGGCGACGATATCCATGCGCGCCAGCATCTGATCCAGGCTTTCCCAGAAGGCTGCATCCAGCTCCGCCTCCACCTCCGGGTGGACGGGTTTGCGGTTATGGTAATGGATGGACAGGCCGAAGGCCTTGGCGCGCCGCGCCAGCGCCTGGCCAATGCGGCCCATGCCGATGATGCCCAGCCGCTTGCCCGCCAGACGCGATCCCAGCATGACGGTCGGCGCCCAGCCCGTCCATTGCCCGGACCGCACCAGCCGCTCCCCCTCCGACAGGCGCCGGGCCGTGGCCAGGATCAGGGCCATGGTCATGTCCGCCGTATCCTCCGTCAGCACGCCCGGCGTGTTGGTGACCAGGATACCCTTGTTGCGGGCCACGCGCAGATCGATATGGTCCACGCCATTGCCGAAATTGGCGATCATCTTCAATTGCGGCCCGGCCTGGTTCAACAGGGCCTCGTCAATCGTATCGGTGACGGTGGGGACCAGGATGTCGGCGGTCTTCACCGCCTCTTCCAGTTCGGCCCGCGTCATCGGATGGTCATCCAGGTTCAGGCGCGTGTGGAACAGCTCCATCATCCGTGTTTCGATGACGTCCGGCAGCTTGCGCGTGACGATGACCAGGGGCTTCCGGCGTTCGGCCATGTGCGGTGATCCTCCCGAGACCTGTTTGCCATAGCAGTACAAGCGCCAGCCGCCCTTGTCCATGATGCCGGCATGGCGGGACGGATGGTCGCTGGTGCTTGACCCGGATATCCGGGGTACGGCACAAAGGGTTGTTAACGAATGTTGCCGGGGTTTGCCGGCCTGCCTTGCATGGGGCGTTGTGTTGCTGGAAACGCGGACGGGAAAGATGCGCACACCTGTGGCGGCGGGCATGACCCGCGTGCTGCTGGCCGGTCTTCTGTCGGTCGCGGCCCTGCTTAGCCCCGCCACTGGCATGGGCCAGGAAACCGACCCACGCTCGGACATGATCGTCCGCTCCGGCCTGCCGGTCCCGCGCTTCGTGTCGCTGAGGTCGGGTGAGGTGAATGTCCGCACCGGCCCTGGCCGGTCATATCCGATCGACTGGGTGTTCGTGCGCCCCGGCATGCCGGTGGAAATCACGGCGGAATTCGACACCTGGCGCCGCATCCGCGATGTGGAGGGGACCCAGGGCTGGGTGCATCAATCCATGCTGTCGGGCCGCCGGACCCTGGTCATCACGGGTGAGTTGCGCACCGTCCGCGAACGACCCAGCGCATCCGCCGCCGCCGTGGCCCAGGCCGAACCCGGCGTCATGGGCCGGCTGGTTTCCTGTAAGGGACCATGGTGCGAGGTGGAAATTCAGGGCTATCACGGCTGGCTAGAACGCACCGACTTCTGGGGCATCTATGCCAATGAAGAGGTTGAGGATTAGGGGTAAAGCCCCCCTCAATCCGCCGGCTTATCCTCTTCCTTCTCCGCCGCCGCCTGTTGCTTGGCCTGGGCAATCTGCGCCAGGCGGTTGCGGTAGGCGGTGACGGCACCCCGCACCTCGTTTTCGACCAGCGACAGGTCGGCCCGGCGCGATGTCAGTGCCGCGATGCCGATGGCGGCGGCACGCAGCGGCTGCACGCCGCCGAGCGGCAGGTCGGGGGCGGTCTTGAACTGTTCAATGGTGGCGCGGATGGTGGCGGCGTAGGTTTCGGCCTGCCCGCGCAGGTCGGCATCAGGTTTCAGCCGGCGCATCAGATCATCCAGGGCGGCCCCCGACCGGATCAGGTGGTCCGCCGCCATCCGGTCCGCCCCGGCGGACAGGCCCGGACAGGCGAAATCGATCAGGAAGGCCACCTGGAAGCCGCTGCGCACGATTTTCTGCACATTGATGGCGTCATGGGCGTTGGCGATGGCGTCGGCGGCCTTGTTTCGGTCGAACATGCCCATGGCTTTCTGCCGCAGGGTGTTGGGCACCTCGAATAGCGGGATCTGGATGCCCTCGCGCGGCTGCCGGCGGCGGTCGGGGCCGATATAGTCGGCGGTGACCACGAAGCTCTTGCGTGCCTCGATCAGGTTGATCAGCCGGTCCTGCACCTGCTTGGCGCTGAACGGCTTCACCATCATGTCGTCGGCCCCGGTGGCGTTGAACCGCATCAGCAGGGGCTGCGTCGGCTGCCAGGTGGTGGCGATGACGCCGATGAAGGGATTGTGCGGGGCCTGGGCATGGCGCAGACCCTGCACGAATTTCAGCCCCTCCGGGTCCGGCGCGTCCGCATCGATGAACAGCAGGTCGGGCTGGACGGCGATCAGGGCCGCCGGCGCATCGGCGGCGCTGGCGAAATCCAGGATCTTGTCGACGCCCATGCGCGCCAGGATGCCGCGTAACAGCCGCCGCGTATTGCTTTCGCGGTCCACGATGACGACGGCGGTGGAGCGGAAATCATAATCAGGCATGCGCCGGCCCTCCCAGGCCGGAAAGCGGGGCGCGGTCACCGCCACCCGTTTCGATCAATTCATATAGCCAGCATGTACGCCCCGGCAAAGGGACGGGTTTGCCGGTCATGGCCAGATGGGGGCCGGGCTGGGTGCCGGGTCGCCCTTCCTCGTCACCCGTATCCAGCAGGCAGCGCCATCCCGACCCGCCCGGCACAGCGGGCAGGATGAAATCCGCCGTCGCCTCCCCGGCATTGACGATCAGCAGCAGCACGCTGTCGATTTCCGGCGTGCCGTCCGCCGACAAATGCGGCCCCGCCTTGCCATTCAGCAGCAGGCCCAGGCAGCGGGCCTGCCCGTCGCGCCATTGCTCCGGCGCCTTCTCCACACCCTGCGGATTGATCCAGGTGATGTCCTTCAGACCATCGGCAGACGTTTCCCGCCCATGCAGGAACCGCCCCCGGCGCAGCACGGGATGGGCCCGGCGCAGCGCCGTCAGGCGTGATACGAACCGGGTCATGGCCTGCTCATCGGCGCCCAGGTCGGGCCAGTTGATCCAACTGACCTCGCTGTCCTGGCAATAGGCGTTGTTGTTGCCCTGCTGGCTGCGCAGCAATTCGTCACCCGCCGTCAGCATGGGCGTGCCCTGCGACAGCAGCAGCGTGGCCAGCATGTTGCGCGATTGCCGCCGGCGCACGGCCTTGATGGCGGGATCGTCGGTCGGCCCCTCCACCCCGTGATTATGGCTGAAATTCGCGTCGTGCCCGTCGCGGTTCCCCTCCTGGTTCGCCTCATTATGCTTGGTGTTGTAGGCGACGAGGTCGGCCAGGGTGAAGCCGTCATGGGACGTGACGAAATTGACGCTGGACCAGGGACG
>JAEMSB010000482.1 GCA_016463045.1 Niveispirillum sp. | reverse complement strand
ACTGAAGGCCGCGTGCAGCAGGCCCGTCTGGCCGCCTTCCCCCTGGGTGAGGCGCGCGAAGACTGGAAGATTCTGCGCGCCCTGTCGGCGGAGCTGGGCCAGACGCTGCCCTATGACACGCTGGCGCAGCTGCGTCAGCGCATGGCGGCGCTGAACCCGGTGTTCGGCGCGCTTGACCGTCTGGTGCCCGCTGCCTGGGGCCCGTTCGGGACCGAGGGTGCGGTGGCCGATGCGCACTTCACCTCGCCGGTGGAGAATTTCTACATGACCGACCCGATCAGCCGTGCGTCGCAGACCATGGCCGATTGTACGGAAGCCTTTCTGAAGCCGGCCCTGGCGGCCGCCGCGGCGGAGTAAGTGACGATGTGGGAATTGTGGGCTGAACTGCCGCTGATCGTCCGTATCGTCGCGGGCATCGTCACCATCGTGGTGCCGCTGCTGATCGGCATGGCGATGCTGACCTATTTTGAACGCAAGGTGATGGCCGCGATGCAGCTGCGCCAGGGCCCGAATGTTGTCGGTCCCTTCGGTCTTTTGCAGCCGTTTGCCGATGGTCTGAAGCTGCTGGCCAAGGAAACCGTCATCCCGACGGGTGCCAATGCCGGTGTCTTTGTGGCCGCCCCGATGCTGACCTTCCTCCTGGCCCTGGTGGCCTGGGCGGTGATCCCGTTCGGTGAGGGGTTGGTGCTGGCCGACATTAATGTCGGCGTGCTGTACCTGTTCGCGATCTCCTCGCTGGGCGTGTACGGCATCATCATGGCCGGCTGGGCTTCCAACTCCAAATACGCCTTCCTGGGCGGTTTGCGCGCGGCGGCACAAATGGTGTCGTATGAGGTCTCCATCGGCCTCGTCATCATCACCGTGCTGCTTTGCGTCGGCTCGCTCAACCTGTCCAAGATCGTGGAAGCGCAGAAGACCGTCTGGTTCTTCATCCCGCTGTTCCCGATGTTCATCATCTTCTTCATCTCGGCCCTGGCCGAGACGAACCGCGCCCCGTTCGACTTGCCCGAAGGTGAGTCGGAGCTGTCGGGCGGCTTCAACGTCGAATATTCGTCGATGACCTTCGCCCTGTTCTTCCTGGGCGAATACATCAACATGATCCTGATGAGCGGTATGACGACGGTGCTCTTCCTGGGTGGCTGGCTGCCGCCCCTGGACATCGCACCGCTGAACTGGATTCCGGGTCCGCTCTGGTTCATCGCCAAGATTTGCTTCGTGCTGTTCTGCTTCATCTGGGTCCGCGCGACGCTGCCGCGTTACCGCTATGACCAACTGATGCGTCTGGGGTGGAAGGTGTTCCTGCCGTTCTCCCTGATCTGGGTGGTGCTGACGTCCGGTGTGCTGGTCTATTTCGACCTGCTGCCCTGAGTGATTTCGTGAGGGGGAGGGGGCTTTTCAACCCCCTGCCAGTGATGCTTGTGGGCGGGCCGTCTGGCCGGTCCGATTATGGAGGTGAAACATGGCCTTGCTCGACCGTACGGCGCGCGGCCTGTTCTTGTGGGAACTCGTGAAGGGCATGGCGCTGACTTTCAGCTACATGTTCAAGCCCCGTGTGACCCTGAACTATCCGTATGAGCGTGGCCCCACGAGCCCGCGCTTCCGGGGTGAGCATGCGCTGCGCCGCTATCCCAACGGGGAAGAGCGCTGCATCGCCTGCAAGCTGTGCGAGGCCATCTGCCCGGCGCTGGCCATCACCATCGAGGCCGAACCGCGTGAGGATGGCAGCCGCCGCACCACGCGCTACGACATCGACATGACGAAGTGCATCTATTGCGGCCTGTGCCAGGAGGCCTGCCCGGTCGATGCCATCGTCGAGGGGCCGAACCTGGAATTCGCGACGGAAACGCGCGAGGAGCTGTACTACAACAAGGACAAGCTGCTCGCGAATGGTGACCGTTGGGAGGCGCAGATCGCGGCCAACCTTGCCGCTGACGCGCCCTACCGTTGATTTCATCGATGGCCGGGTCCCCGGCCATCCACATTCCTTCGCCCGGAGTATCCTCCGTGACCCAGTACCCGATGACCACAGCGCCGGAGGCGGCGTAACATGACCCTGACCGCAATCGCATTCTATGCGTTCGCCATCATTCTGCTGGCGTCTGCCGTGCGGGTGATCACGGCCAAGAACCCGGTACACTCGGTTCTGTTCCTGATCCTCGCCTTCTTCAACGCGGCCGGCCTGTTCGTCCTGATCGGCGCTGAATTCGTGGCGATGATCCTGGTCATCGTCTATGTCGGCGCGGTGGCGGTGCTGTTCTTGTTCGTGGTGATGATGCTCGACATCAATTTCCAGGAACTGCGGCAAGGCTTCATGCGCTACATGCCGGTGGGGCTGGTTGTCGGCGCCATCCTGGCGGTGGAACTGGTCTTCCTGGCGGCGACGCAGCTGGCTGGCGGCCCGGTGGGCGGTCAGGCCAACAATGCGCCGATCCCGCCGGTCGATCAGGTTACCAACACCGAAGCCATCGGCCACATCCTCTATACCGACTATGTGTACGCCTTCCAGGTCTCGGGCCTGATCCTGCTGGTCGCCATGATCGGCGCCATCGTGCTGACCCTGCGGTCGCGCCCCGGTGTCCGTCGCCAGCAGATCGGCCAGCAGCTTGATCGCAAGCGCGCCGAGGTGGTGCAGGTACGCAAGGTCCCGACGCGGGGGGGCGTCTGATCATGGAATTCGGCTCTATCGGCCTGGCGCATTACCTGACGCTGTCGGCCATCCTCTTCACCATCGGCGTGTTCGGGATATTCCTGAACCGGAAGAACGTCATCGTGATCTTGATGTCGGTCGAGATGATCCTTCTCGCGGTCAACATCAATCTGGTGTCCTTCTCCGTCTATCTGAACGATCTGGTGGGCCAGATCTTCACCATGTTCATCCTGACGGTGGCCGCCGCAGAGGCCGCCATCGGTCTGGCGATCCTGGTGGTCTATTTCCGTAACCGCGGGACCATCGCGGTTGAAGACATCAACATGATGAAGGGTTGAGGCGGGCATCATGGAAATCGCTGCCATCTTCCTGCCCCTGTTGGGCGCCTTCATCGCCGGGTTCTTCGGGCGCATCATTGGCGACCGTGGGGCCCAGATCGTCACCTGCGCTGGTGTTCTGACCGCTGCCGTTCTGTCCGTGATCCTGTTCACGGAGGTCGGTTTCGGCGGGCCGGAGGCCGCGCGCACCATCGAGCTGTTCACCTGGATCGACAGTGGCACCTTCGAGGTGTCCTGGTCGCTGCGCATCGACACGCTGACCGCCGTCATGCTGGTCGTCGTGAACGGCGTGTCGTCCATGGTGCATGTCTATTCGGTCGGCTATATGAGCCACGACCCGCACCGGGCGCGCTTCATGGCCTACCTGTCGCTGTTCACCTTCATGATGCTCATGCTGGTGACTGCCGACAACCTGCTGCAGATGTTCTTCGGCTGGGAAGGCGTGGGCGTTGCCTCCTATCTGCTGATTAATTTCTGGTACGAGAAGAAGAGCGCCAATGACGCCTCCATGAAGGCGTTCCTGGTGAACCGCGTCGGTGACTTCGGCTTCGCGCTGGGCATCATGGCGATCTATATCATCTTCGGCACCGTCGAATTTGATGGGATCTTCGCCCAGGCCGCTTCCAAGGCCGATGCCAGCTTCCACTTCCTGTCCTGGGAAGTGCATGCTCTGACCTGCGCCTGCCTGCTGCTGTTCATCGGCGCCATGGGCAAGTCGGCGCAGCTGGGCCTGCACA
>JAEMSB010000057.1 GCA_016463045.1 Niveispirillum sp. | reverse complement strand
GGGGGCGGGGGCCGGGCCGGGTTTCACCACCATGCTGCCCGACATGCCCAGATGGATCATCCAGACCAGCCCGCCTTCAACCCGGATCAGGATATATTTGGCTCGCCGGTCCAGTGACAGGACCTGACGCCCCGTCAGACGCTTGGCGAAATCGACCGGCAGGGGGAAACGCAGGTCGGGCCGATGCTGATCCACCCTTATCAGCCGCCGTCCCTCCAGCTTCAGGGCCAGACCGCGTCGGACGGTTTCAACCTCAGGCAATTCGGGCATGGATAGGGGCTCTGATCACACGAAAAGGACCCGGTCGTGATAGCACGGCCGGGTCCCCATCGCGAAGGAGGGTTTCAGGCGCGGGCCGCCGACAAGCCGCCATCGACCAGGCTGGCCGTACCGGTGACAAAGCTGCTGTCGTCGGACGCCAGGAACAGAACCGCCTTGGCCAGTTCATCAGGCTGACCGGCACGCTTCAATGCGTGAAGATTGTTGATGAAGGCCTGCTTGTCGGCGGTGTCGTTGGCGGCGCGATACATCTCCGTCTCCACCGCACCCGGCAGGACGGCATTCACCCGCACGCCCTTCGGCCCATATTCGGTGGCCAGCGCCTGGGTCAGGCCGATCAGACCGGCCTTGCTGGCGGCATAGGCGGCCATGCCGGGGAAGGCGCCGGTATAGCCGACAAAGGTGGAGGTGAAGATCACCGAGCCGCCATTGCCCATGGCCGGGATCTGGTACTTGGCACCCAGGAAGGCGCTGGTCAGGTTCACGGCCAGCGTCTGATTCCAGGCGTCGGCATCGATGCTGTCGGTCGGGCCCATGGCGCCCAGCGTGCCGGCATTGTTGAAGGCGATATCCAGCTTGCCGAAGCGGCTGATGGCCAGATCGACCAGGGCCTTGGCAAAGCTTTCGGACTGTACGTCGCCGGCCAGCGCCACGGCCTGCCCACCGGCGGCTTCAATCTCGGCGACCAGGCTGTCCAGTTCGGCCTGACGGCGGGCGGCGACAACCAGTTTGGCGCCTTCGGCGGCGAAAAGCCGGGCGGTGGCGCGACCGATACCGGCGCTGGCACCGGTGATGATGGCGACCTTGTTCTGCAAGCGGTTCATGATCGGGGTTCTTTCGGTTTGGGTAGGCACCGTCATCGGCGCCGTTGATGATTGAACCCTACGCCTCATGATTACTTTCATCGATGAGATGAAAATGGTTAGATCATTCAGTTTTACTGAATGGTTGGAGCTGCCATGGACCGGTTGCGCGCGTTTGAGGTTTTTGTGGCGGTCGTGGGCAAGGGCGGGTTTGCGAAGGCGGCGGATGCGCTGAACACGTCGCCCGCCAATGTCACTCGCTATGTCGCTGAACTGGAGGCGTATCTGGGCACGCGGCTGCTGAACCGCACGTCGCGCCGCCTGTCACTGACGGAGGCAGGCCAGGCCTTGTTCGACCGCGGCCGCCTGATCCTGGATGAGGTGGCGGAGCTGGAGGCATTGGCCGGGGCCGCCGCCGTGCAGCCGCGTGGGCGGTTGCGCATCAATGCACCCGTCAGCTTCGGCATCCGCCATCTGGCCCCGCTCTGGCCGCGTTTCATGGCGCTGCATCCTGACGTGTCGCTGGATATCGCGCTGATCGACCGGGTCGTGGATATTGTGGAGGAAGGCTATGACATGGCCATCCGCATCTCGCGCGCCGGATCGCAAAGCCATGTGGCGCGGCGGCTGGCAATTTCGCGCAATCTTGTCTGCGCGTCGCCTGCCTATATCGCCCGGTATGGTCAGCCGGAAAGCCCGGAAGATCTGGCCGCCAACCATCGCTGCATTCTGTATTCCCACGCCGTCGCGCCTGACGAATGGTCCCTGACCGATGAAGCGGGGCGGGAACAGCTGGTGCGGGTGCAGGAGGTGATGTCCAGCAATAATGGCGACACGGCCCGCATGGCGGCGCTGGACGGGATTGGTATCATCCGGCAACCCACCTTTCTGGTGGGCGATGATCTGCGGGCGGGGCGTCTGGTCCCGCTGCTGTCGGGATACCGGTCACCCGATATCGACATTCTGGCGCTCTATCCCTCGCGTCGGCACCTGTCGGCCAAGGTCCGGGTGATGGTGGACTTCCTGGCAGAGGCGTTCCAGGGCACCCCGCCCTGGGATCGGGGACTTTAGGGTCCTGCTGCCCGGCTCATGTCGTCTCTTTCCATTGCGCGCTGTCCCACGGCACGTCCAGCGCGGGTTTGGCCGGTGCCTCGATATGGAACCGGTTCAACCACAGGCGCACCGCGCCCAGGCCCGCCTGATCAATATGGTAGAGGCGGCGCGTGCCCGCGCTCTGATCGCGGACCAGCCCCGCCCCCTTCAAGACCTTCAGATGCTGTGACACGGCGGGCCGGCTGATGGGCAGACCGGCGGCAACGGTGCCCACCGACAGGGGACCTTCCGCGATCCGTTCAAAGATCATTCGGCGGGTAGGGTCGGAAAGGGCCGCAAGAATGCTTGATATGTCAGCCATGACTTACGGTAAGTTTTTACTTACGCAACGTCAATGCCTGTCAATCCCCCGCAGATCGGCTATCATCGGATCACGCTCCACCCGCCTGGAACCCTGCATCATGACGCTGTCCATCCCCCGCCTGATCGGCCATCGCGGTGCCGCCCGCCACGCGCCGGAGAACACGCTGTCCGGCATGCGGACCGGCGCCTTGCAAGGGGCGTTGTGGGTGGAGGTGGATGTGAAGATCACGCGCGATGGCGTGCCCATCCTGATGCATGATGATGATGTCGACCGGACCAGCGACGGCCGTGGACTGGTTGCCGATATGGATTTTGCCGATATCCGCCGCCTGGATGCCGGGTCCTGGTTCGGGCCGGACTTCAAGGGGGAGCGTGTGCCCACCCTGGCGGAGGCGATCCAGGCGGCCACCCTGCTGGACATCAATCTCAATCTGGAGATCAAGCCCTGTCCGGGCCGGGATGAGCAGACGGCTGGCATCGCGCTGTCCATGGCGCTGAACCTGTGGCCCGCAAACCGGCCACCGCCCCTGATCTCCAGCTTCTCCGTGGAGTCCCTGGCCATGGCCAAGGTGGTGGCCCCGCAATGGCCGCGCGGATACCTGATGGATGAGGAACCGGCGGATTGGGAGAATATTGCCGACCGGCTGGGGGCCGCCACCATCAATGTCGATGCCCAAAAACAAAGCGCGGAAAGCGTTGCCGCCTTCCGCGCTTCTGGCCGGCCCGTGCTGGCCTGGACCGTCAATGACCCCGAACAGGCGCGTCGCCTGTTCCAATGGGGCGTGGCCGGGGTCTTCACCGACACGCCCAAGGGGCTTTACCAGGGGCTGACGGGCAAGAGCTGATCATCCGCTCTGCCCGTCCGTCAAAGCAATCAGGCGTTGCCCTGCGCGTCGCCCATTTCGGCCTGCTGCGACAGAACCTGACGGCGATAGAGATCGACGAAGTCCAGCGGCTGCAGCAGCAGCGGCGGGAAGCCGCCCTGGGCCGTAACATCGGCGATGATCTGGCGGGCAAACGGGAACAGAAGGCGCGGCCCCTCGATCAGCAGCACGGCGCGCTGCGTTTCCGCCGGCATCGGCGGCAGGGTGAAGACGCCGGCATAGACCAGTTCGGCGATGAAGGCGGTCGCGTCACCCACCGTGGCTTCGGCGCGCAGGCGGATCTGCACTTCGGCGACATTGTCGGCCAGGCCCTGGGCCTGCAGGTCGACTTGCAGGTCGATCTTCGGCTGCTCGGATGCGCTTGCCAGGATGCGCGGCGCGTTCGGGTTCTCGAAGGACAGGTCCTTCACATACTGCATATTGACGACGAGCGGCGGCACCGGCCGTGCGGACTGGGCTTCCTCGGCGGCGTCTTCGGCCTGGTTGATCGTCTCGTCGGACATCGGATACTCCGGTTTAAAAAGGTGTGAAAGGTTTGGGCGGGACCTAGCACGGAACGCCACCTGTCGGCAACCGGGCCTGTGCCGCCATGCGCCACCCGCGTCTTGACAAGCCGGCGGCGGCGGGATTTAACGGTCCGTACGTGGTGATTTGGTGACCGGATTGCAGGCCACGTTCTAAAGAAGCTGCTAAAAGGTCGAAGCCATGGATCGGACGCCGCAGTAGGGCGCTGGACCGGGCCTCGATCGAACGGTCGAGGCTTGTGAAGGACCATGGCGATGAGCGACCTGCCCGATGATCTGAACCCCGCCACCTTGCTGGTGCATGGTGGGACCCGCCGTTCCCAGTTCGAAGAGACGAGCGAGGCGATCTACCTCACCTCCGGTTTCGTCTATGGCAGTGCCGAAGCGGCAGAGGCTGCCTTCGTCAATGACGGTTCGCGCTTCGTCTATTCCCGGTTCCGCAACCCGACCGTCGCCATGTTCGAGGATCGGCTGGCGCAGTATGAAGGGTACCCCCGCTGCTTTGCCACGGCGTCGGGCATGGCCGCGGTTCATGCCGCCGTCTTCGGCCTGCTGAAGGCCGGCGATCGGCTGGTGGCCAGCCGCGCCCTGTTCGGTTCCTGCCTTTATATCGTCAGCGATCTGGCCAAGCGGTTCGGCATCGAAAGCGTGATCATCGACGGCACCAAGAACGAGGAATGGGAAAAGGCCCTGTCGGTGCCCACCAACCTCGTCTTCCTGGAAACGCCCAGCAATCCCTGCCTGGAAGTGGTCGATCTGGAACATGTGGTGCCGCTGGCCCACAAGGCCGGCGCCAAGGTGGTGGTGGACAATGTCTTCGCCACGCCCGTCCTGCAAAAGCCGAAGAAGTACGGCGTGGATGTCGTCGTCTATTCCGCCACCAAGCATATTGATGGCCAGGGCCGTTGCCTGGGTGGTGCCATCCTGTGCGATGACGAGGTGGCGGCCACGCTGGCCCCGTTCCTGCGCCATACCGGTCCGGCGCTGAGCCCGTTCAATGCCTGGACCCTGCTGAAGGGTCTGGAGACGCTGGAACTGCGCGTAAAGGCGCAGTCGGCTTCGGCGCTGAAGGTCGCCACCTTCCTGGAAGGCCATCCCGCGGTGGAACGTGTGCTCTATGCCGGGCTGGAAAGCCATCCGCAGCATGCCCTGTTGAAGCGGCAGATGAAGGCCGGCAGCAACCTGATCTGCCTGCACATCAAGCCCGTGAATGGCGACGCCAAGCAGGCGGCCTTCACCGTGCTGAACAATCTGCGCATCGCCAAGATTTCCAACAACCTGGGCGACTCGAAGACGCTGGCGACCCATCCCGCCACCACCACGCATCAGCGCCTGTCGGTGGAAGAAAAGGCGATCCTGGGCATCGGCCCCGGCACCATCCGCGTGTCGGTGGGTCTGGAGGATGCCGACGACATCATCGTCGATTTCAAGCGTGGTCTGGACATGCTGGTGGGGTAATGCCGTAGGTCGGGGTGAGCGCCAGCGAACCCCGACAAGGGCGTTGCCGATGAATGTCGGGGTTCGCCGTCGGCTCACCCCGACCTACGCATTGTTTCAAGCATTTCCGCTGAGGCGGCCTCAACCCCGACAAGGATGGCTGTTCGACCACAGGTGGCAGGAAAAATCCCAGAATCCACAGCATCTGCCCCCGAACGCAATTGCCCCCCGCCCGGCAGTTGCGTAGCATTTGATTGAAATGCTGCCCGCAAGCCTGTGGGCCGGCGGTCGGACTTGGGCGGTCCATGGCGGACAGTGTGGTGGAAACGGGTGATGATCTGGTTGCGGTCGGCGGTTTGCCGGCCCTGACGGATTTCGACCCGCCGCCGGATACCCCCATCCAACCCGACTGTCCCACGCTTCCCGGTTCCTCCCTGGTCGGGCCGCTGGACCTGTATGGTCTGGCTGAACAGGTGCTGTCGGCAGAACATCATCTGGTCAATGCCCAGGACCCGGTGCAGCGGCTGCTGCTGCTGACCACGCTGGCCTGGTACAACCGGCAGCGGGACACGCGCGCGGCACTCGACATGGTGACCGAAGCCATGGGGCTTCTGCCCTATGCCACCGGCGCCAATGAGCGCGAGTTGCGCCGCGTGACGGCCCGGCTGCTGCTGATCAAGGCCGAAGCCAAGGCCCTGTTCGCCGAACTGGATCAGGCAGAGGCACTGCTGGAAAGTGCGCGGGCCACCTTCCGCCAGATCGGCGATGTGCTGGGCGAGGGTGATACGTCGATGACGGAGGCGCTGCTGGCGCTGGACCGGGGGCAGACCCGCCGCCGCATCCAGGCCCATCGCAACGCCCACAGCCTTTATCTGCGCGCCGGCGACACCATGCGCCAGCAGATCGCCCAGGCCTGGATGGCGCGCGACGCCCTGTTCGGTGATGCCAAGGCGGCGGAGGCGGAATGGGTGCGCGTGCTGCCCGAAGGTCCCCTGCTGGAACATCCCGGCCTGGATGCGGTCGCCGCCTATTTCCATGGCGGGGTCTGTTTCGCCCATGGCGATTTCATGAAGGCGCTGCGCCATTATCAGCGCGGCTGCGATCAGGCGGTGCTGGCCGGGCAGATGCGGCTGGCCGTGCTTCTGGCCGGCAATGTCGGGGCCGCGCATGCCAATGTGAATGATTATGTCAGCGAGTTTCTGTGGCGGGAGCGGGCGCATGGCCTGGCCCGTGCCACAGGCTGGCCGGCGGCGGTGGGGCAGTGCCTGCGCGGCATGGGCGATACCCTGCGCCGGTTGCAGCAGACGGGCCGTGCCCGCCATCTGCTGCTGGAATCGCTGGAATGGCTGGCCCCGTTTGGCCGGTCCCGCAACCACGCCATCGCGTGCCAGTATCTGGGTGATCTGGAACTGGATGTTGGCGACGCTGCCGCTGCCCTGCGCTGGTTTGATGACCTGCTGGATGTCGGCACCGACCTGGAACAGAGCGATTTGCAGGCCGAGGCACAATGTGGCCGGGCGCGCGCCCTGACCCTTCTGGATCGCTGCGCCGATGCCGTAGCGGCGGCGGATGCAGCACTGGACCTTGTCCGCGCCCGGTCCGACCGCTGGCGGGAGATTGATGTGCTGCGCGCCAAGGCGGCCATCCATCAGCGCTTCACCGACCTGCCGCCGCCACCCGACATGGAACCGGGGGACACGGCTTCCATCCATTATCTACGCCGCGCGCTGGACCTGGCCGAATCGATTCAGGGCTATACCGCGTCCGCCGATCTCTTGTCGGCCCTGGCCTCGGCCTATGAGGCGGCGGGGGACATGGGGGCCGCCCTGCGCTGGGAACGGCGGGCTGGTCAGGCACGCGGCATCATCCACAGCCGGGAGGTCAGCGACCGGCTGCTGGCCATGCAGGCCGGGTTTGAAACCGAACGCCTGAAGGCGGAGGGGGAATATCACCGGCAGCTGGCCGCCGCCGAGGCATCGCGCGCCGCTGCCTTGCATGAGGCGACGCAGACGCTGGAGATGCTGGGCCGTATCGGGCAGCAGATCACGGCGACCCTGGATGCCGAAGCGATATTCCACGCCCTGCACCGCCATGTCGGCACCATGATGGAGTTGGATGCCTTCTCCGTCTATGTCGTGGATGAAAGCGGGGAACAGCTGGAACTGCGCTATGGGCTGGAGGGGGGGCGGCCCCTGCCCACCATCTGGCGGCGCGTGGCCGATCCCGTATCGCTGGTCGCCCGCTGCGCGCGGGAGCGGCAGGAAATGCTGATCCTGCGCGGGCAGCATGAACAATCCTCCCCCTCTCACATCCCCGGCACGCGCTTCATGCGCACCCTGTTGCTGGCCCCGCTGATCGTGGGCACGCGCCTGTGGGGTGTGATGACGGCGCAGGCGGCGGCGGACAACGCCTATGGGGAGCGGGAGAAGCTGATCTTCCGCACGCTCTGTGCCTATGGCGCCATCGCGCTGTCCAATGCCGCCGCCTACGCCAAGGTGGACAGCACCCTGTCGGAACTGCGCGCGACCCAGGGCCGGCTGGTGCAGCAGGAAAAGCATGCCTCGCTGGGCCAGCTGGTGGCGGGTGTGGCGCATGAGATCAACACGCCGCTGGGCGTGGCCTTCACCATGGCCACGCACCTTCAGGTGGAACGGGACGAGATCGCCCAGGCCTTCAATGCCAATCAGCTGAAACGGTTGGCCATGGAGCAGTTCCTGGACAAGCTGAATGAGGGCTTGCGCATCCTGACCGGCAATCTGGAACGCGCCGCCGACCTGATCCGCAGTTTCAAGCAGGTGTCCGCCGACCGCAGCAGCGAGGCGCTGCGCACCGTCGATCTGGGTGCCTATGTCGGGGATGTCCTGAAAAGCCTGGACCCGATGATCCGGCAACGACGCGTAACCGTCACCATTGATGGCCCGCCGGGGCTTGCCATCACCACCCTGCCGGGCCTCTTGGCACAGGTCGTGTCCAATCTGGTGCAGAACGCCATCGTCCATGGCTTTGCCGGCGTGGAGAGGCCGGAAATCCTGATCGCTATCGGTCGGGCCGGCAGCGACCGTGTGGCCATCGCCATCACCGACAATGGTAATGGCATGCCGCCGGAGGTGCAGGCCAAGGCCTTCGACCCGTTCTTCACCACCAAGCGCGACAGCGGCGGCACCGGCCTTGGCCTGCATATCGTGCACAATCTGGTGACGGGTCCGCTACAGGGCACCATTGATCTGGCGTCCGTACCGGGGCATGGCACCCGGTTCCTGATCACCCTGCCGGTGGATGTGGCGGGGCGGTAAATGGCAAGGGCCGTAGGTCGGGTCGAGGCGGAAGCCGAGCCCTGACAGAAAAGGCTTTCAATCCTTGCCTGTCAGGGCTCGCTACGCTCGACCTGACCTACGCCTTCGCCAGCACCAGCGACACCGACGTGCCCGACAGGTCCACCGACACCGCGCCCTCGGGAAGTGCCTCCGGGTTCACCGTCAGCGACAAAGCCAGCGTTTCGCGCTTGATCGTCTCCGCATGGGTGGTCAGGGCGCCGGCGATATTGTCCGGCACCTGTGCGGTGATGGTGATCCGGTCGGTGACCTGGAAGCCCGTGTCCTTACGCGTCGACTGCACCGCCCGCACGAAGTCGCGGGCCCAGCCTTCGGCTTCCAGCTCTGCATCGACGGTCACGTCCAGCATGACCACACCCTTGCCGCCGGCAAAGCGCGACGCGTGTGTGCCTTCCTTGGCCTGGATGCGGATGTCGAAATCGCCGGCTTCCAGCACGACACCGGCCAGTTCGACGGTACCGTCGCCCTTGTCGGTCCAGTTGCCCTGCTTGCTGGCTGCCATGACCTCCTTCATCTTCGGCCCCACCTTGGGACCGACGATGGCGGCATTCACGGCCAGCTGACGGGTGCCGACCAGGCTGATGTCGGACGACACCACCACCTGCTTCACATTCACCTCATCCGCCACCAGCGCGCCCAGCACGGTATCGAACTGCCCCTTCAACCGGTCGGCATCGGGATGGACGATGGTGAGCGTGCGCAGCGGCAGGCGGATGCGCAACTTCTTGGCCTCGCGCAGCGACATGGCTGATGCGCAGATTTCCCGGACAAGGTCGATCTGGCTGGTCAGCTCATGGTCGGACGGCAGGTGCGACACGTCCGGCCAGTCGGCCAGATGCACCGATGCCTCACCGGTCAACGCTGTATAAATCCGCTCCGTCACATGCGGCAGCAGCGGGGCCAGCGCCTTGGTTGCCGTCACCAGACAGGTATAGAGCGTGTCATAGGCATCGCGCTTGTCCTGGCCATCGCCCTCGCCCGCCTCGCGCCAGAAACGCGAACGGGAACGGCGGATGAACCAGTTGTTCAGCGCGTCGTAATAACCGGTGATGATGGCATAGGCGCCGGGCAGGTCGTAGCTGTCCAGGCGACCCTCGATGCCTTCCACCAACTCCCGCGTCTTGGCCAGGATATAGCGGTCCAGCAGACCCTTCTGATCGGCGCGGATCTGGCCCTTCACCTGATCGATATTGGCGTAGAGGGTAAAGAAGCTGTAGGCGTTCCACAGCGGCAGTACGCCCTGACGCAGGGATTGGGCGATGCCGCGCGCATCCTTGGGCATGGCCAGATCGCCGCCCACCATCAGGGGGCTGGACACCAGATACCAGCGCAGCGCATCGGCACCCTGATTGTTCAGCACCTCCACCGGGTCGGGATAGTTGCGCAGACGCTTGGACAGCTTCTGCTTATCCTCGTCCAGCACGACGCCATGGCAGATGACGTTCTTGAACGGCGCGCAATCGAACAGGGCCGTGGACAGCACCATCAGCGTGTAGAACCAGCCACGGGTTTGGGCCACATATTCGACGATGAAATCGGCGGGGAAGGCGGCTTCGAACCGTTCCTTATTCTCGAACGGGTAATGCTGCTGCGCGAACGGCATGGAGCCGCTTTCGAACCAGCAATCCAGCACATCCTCCACGCGGCGCATCATCGACTGGCCGGTCGGATCGTCGGGGTTCGGGCGGACCAGATGGTCGATGGCGGGGCGGTGCAGGTCGGTGACCTTCACCCCGAAATCGCGCTCCAGTTCAGCAATCGACCCATAGACATCGATGCGCGGATAGCGCGGGTCGTCGCTGCGCCAGACCGGGATGGGCGAACCCCAGAAGCGGTTGCGGGAGATGTTCCAGTCGCGCGCATTGGCCAGCCAGTTGCCGAAGGACCCATCCTTCACATGGCCCGGCACCCAGTTGATCTGCTGCTGGTTCAGCTCGACCATCCGGTCCTTGAACCTGGACACTTCCACGTACCAGCTATTGACTGCCTTGTAGATCAGCGGCTGGTCGGTGCGCCAGCAATGCGGGTAATTGTGCAGGTACGTCTCGTGCCGCAGCACCACGCCGCGCGCCTTCAGGTCCTGGATGATGGGCTTGTTGGCCTCGATCACGTTCAGGCCGACATAGTCGGACACTTCGGCGGTAAAATTGCCGGCCACATCCACCGGCACCTTGACCGGCAGGCCATTGGCCTTGCAGACGGCCAGATCGTCCTCACCAAAGCCGGGGGCCATGTGGACGATGCCGACGCCGTCGCCGGTGGTCACGAAATCCGCCACCAGGATCTGGTGCGCCTTCTCCAGCCCCTTGAAATAGGGGAAAATCGGCTCGTACGTACGACCACGCAGGTCTTCCGCCGACAGCGTGCTTTCCTGCTCGTACCCTTCCAGTTCCTTGGCATATTTGGCAATCGCGCTGGTGGCCAGGATCAGGCGGTCATCGCCCTTGCGCATGACCGCGTATTCGATCTCCGGCCCCACGGCCAGCGCCAGGTTCGACGGCAGGGTCCAGGGCGTGGTCGTCCAGGCCAGGATATCCAGCGGACCGGCATCGCCGTCGCGCGCATCCAGGCGGAAGCGTACCGTCAGGGCCGGGTCCTGGCGTTCGCGGTAGGAATTGTCCAGGCGCGTCTCGAAATTGGACAGGGGCGATTCCACGGCCCAGCTATAGGGCACGACGCGATAGCCCTCATAGACCAGCCCCTTGTCCCAGAGCTGCTTGAAGGCCCACATCACGCTTTCCATGAACGTGATGTCCATGGTCTTGTAATCATTCTGGAAATCGACCCAACGGCCCTGGCGCGTGACGTAATATTCCCATTCCTGGGTAAAGCGCAGAACCGAGACCTGGCAGTGGGCGTTGAACTTGTCGATGCCGTATTTCAGGATGTCGTGACGCCCCGAAACGCCCAGTTCCTTTTCCGACTGCAATTCCGCCGGCAGGCCGTGGCAGTCCCAGCCGAAGCGGCGCTCAACCTTGCGGCCCTTCATGGTCTGGTAGCGCGGCACCAGATCCTTCACGAAGCCCGTGACCAGATGGCCATAGTGCGGCAGGCCGTTGGCGAACGGCGGGCCATCGTAAAAGACGAACTCGTTATGCTTGCCGTCCTTTTCCAGCGGGCGGAAATCCACCGACTGCTGGAAAACCGCGCTCTCCTTCCAAATCCGCTGCACCTCTTCCTCAATCCGGGGAAAGTCCGGGTTGGGTTCGGCGGCGGGATAGGGCTGGAAGGTCTCATTGGACGCGGTCATGGGACACCATCTCGTTGGCAATGCCCGAACGGGGCACGGATCAGCATCCGCACCCGTGGGAAACTCTCATGTAACCATCGGGGCGGGCGCTGTCCAGAACGGGCGGGCGCAAGGCACGCCTGCCCCTTTCCCATAAGGCCGCTTGATCAGGTGTCATCTTCATCTTATTAGTATTACTAATTACCCGGCACGGCAGTCGGACAACGATAGCGGGGAGGCGGCAATGGGCTTGGGTGAATGGGGTCAGGGGAACCGGGAGATGGCGCCTGTGTCGCGCCGGCAGCTTCTGGCCGGTGTGGGGAGCGCCGTTCTGCTGCCCCTGTTGAACCCGGCGGAGGCGGCGGGCGCCCCCATCGACTTGGCCCAGGGCGCCATGCCCAGCAGCAATCGACTGTCGGAAGTCTCCGACCTGGAGGCCCTGTTGCGCCCCAGCGTGCCGGCGGGGTCAAAGGATGGGACCAGTGGCATGTGGGAGGTCTGGGAAGCCGGACCGGAGCCGCACTGGATCGACCTGACCTGGGCTGAACCGGTCACTACGGACCGGGTGGAGATTTACTGGGGCGGGAACACGCCGCCACGCACTGCCCGGCTGCTCTACTGGGACAAGGATCGGTTCGTACCGGTGGCGGCGCCGGCTGCCCTGGGCCGGGAGCCGGACCGGTTCAACATCCATCTTTTTGCACCTGTGCGGACTGACCGTCTGCGGCTGGAGATCGAGGCAGAGAAGCGCAAGGCCGTGGGCGTCCGGCGCTGGCGCGTGTTCAATGCCGGACCAGCGCCCAGTCTGCCACCGGCGTTGGAGGCGGGCGTCGACCGGACGGTGGTGATGGGTGGGGCCACATATCTGGCGGCCCGCGCCGGCTGGCTGCGCCGGGGGCCGGGCGATGATCTACGCTGGAGCAAGGTCAGCGGGCCGGGTGAGGTCAGCATTGCCGACCCTACGGCAGCGGAGACCACGGCCCGCTTTTCAGAGATCGGCGATTACACGCTGCGCCTGACCGGTACTGCCGACGGGCGACAAGCATCGGATGACCTGCGTGTTCGGGTCGTGGCGCCGCCGCCGGCCAAGCGGCTGGATGTCGTCTATACGACCCCCTACACCCTGACCAGTCCGCTCTGGCGGGCGCGGGCGCGTTCCCTGATCGTCAATTGGATCCCGCATTGCATCGCCTATTGCGAACGCACCGACCTGCCCACGGGCCAGGGCGGCATCGATAATTTCGTGGAGGCCGCCAAGGCCCTGCGGGGGGAGCCGCACGGCCCCCATCTGGGCTATGTCTTCTCCAACGCCTGGGTTCACCAGACGGTGGAATCCATCTGCCTGGCCCTGATGGTCGATCCGCAGGGTGATGAGGGCATGCTGGCCGCACAGGCGCAGATGCGCGCCACCCTGGAACGCTGGATACCCATCATCCTGGCGGCACAGGAACCGGACGGGTATTTGCAGACGGCCTATACCCTGGCCGACCGTGCCAAGTGGGCCGAACGCTGGTCACCGCGCAACCGGGGTGACCATGAAGGCTATGTCGCGGGTTACTTCATCGAATCGGCCATCAACCATTACACCCTGACCGGTGGGCGCGACCGCCGCCTGTATGATGCGGCCAAGAAACTGTCGGATTGCTGGGTCGCCAATATCGGGCCGGGCAAGAAGCCCTGGTATGACGGGCACCAGCAGATGGAACAGGCGCTGGTCCGGTTCGGTCGCTTCGTTAATGATGTGGAGGGTGGGGGCCGCGGCGATGCCTATGTGGCGCTGGCCCGCTTCCTGACCGATCAGCGCCGGGGCGGTGCCCGCTATGACCAGAGCCACCTGCCCGCGGTGAAACAGTATGAGGCTGTGGGCCATGCCGTCCGCGCCGTCTATTTCTATTCCGGGATGGCGGATATCGCGGCAGAGACGGGTGATGTGGATTACCAGAGCGCGGTCGCCTCGCTCTGGGAC
>JAEMSB010000056.1 GCA_016463045.1 Niveispirillum sp. | reverse complement strand
TCTGAGACGCTGTTGGACAGGGCCACACGGGGGATGATGGGGATCATGCAGGCAGCGGTCAGGCCTGTTTCCTCCCGCAGTTCCCGTTGGGCGCCGGCGGCGGGATCCTCGCCCGCCGGCACACCGCCTTCAGGGATTTCCCAGCTGTAACGGTTCAGCGGGTAACGGTACTGCCCCACCAGCCAGGTCGTGCCATCTGCCGCTACGGGAACCACGCCGACGGCATGGTTTTGAAAATGGACCAGGCCATAGATGCCGGGATCGCCGCTGGGTTTCAGCACTTCATGGTGATCCACCCGGATCCAGGGATTCTCATAAACCGGACGGCGGGTCAGCGTGCGCCAGGGATTGGCGTCCGGGTCATGGTTGCGCATGCGTGTCCCCCTTGTCAGACATGGGTTCAGGCTACTGGAATCACAGGGATTTTCTACCCCGATCAAGAAAATGCGCAAAATCGCGAAACAGGGGTTTACAAACCCGGATCGGGTTGGCTATAAGCCCGCCCACCGCACGATGCGGCGCCGATGACGCGTCGTGACGTGACTACTGATCCCAGGTAGCTCAGAGGTAGAGCAGGCGGCTGTTAACCGCCCGGTCGGGGGTTCGAATCCCTCCCTGGGAGCCAATCGGCAGGGCCGGATGCCCAAAAGCGTCCGGCCCTGTTCATTCAGGGGTGCGATTGGCACGCGTATCATAGTAGTTCCAGTGTTGGAAATGGCCTGATCCCAGGTAGCTCAGAGGTAGAGCAGGCGGCTGTTAACCGCCCGGTCGGGGGTTCGAATCCCTCCCTGGGAGCCATTTCAACCTGGCCCGTCAGACGGGCCCATCGGAATATCCCCGACATGGTCGATATCACTCCCATCATCCCCGCAGACCGTCAGGTCATTGACACCTATGGCCCTGGTCGTTTCCGGGTGTCCAACGTGGTGCATGAGGGGGCTGTGATCGTTTTCCCCGATCGTTCCATTGCATGGGATGTACCGGGCTTCGCTGATCTGACCGTCGATCATTTTGCCGCTGTGCTTGCCGCCGATCCAAAGCCGGATGTGCTGCTTCTGGGCTCCGGCGCACGCATGGAATTGCTACCTTCGACGCTGCGCAAGGCGCTGCGGGAGAAGGGTCTGGTCGTTGATGTCATGGACAGTCCCGCCGCTTGCCGCACTTATAATGTGCTGCTGGCCGAGGGGCGGCGCGTGGCCGCCGCCTTGCTGACGGTCTGATCCAGCCTCACCGGGCGGCGATGGTCACTGTGATCGTGTCGGCATAGTCGCCGGCCACATGCTGATTGGAAATTGGCACCGTCACCTTCAGATCGGACGTTTTGCCAAACTGGGCCGTCGCACGCTGGACGACCATCTGGCTGGTCAGGTTGCCGGCGTTGCTGTCGTAATCGACGGAGTAGGCGATCTCATTGACGCCGCTTTTCATCTTGCCGCCATTGGCCGAGGCCAGGCTGATGGAATAGCCATTGCCGGCATTGCAACTCTCCGTCACCGACCCGACCGTCTTCGACCCTTCGCCGCTGGTCAGGTTCCAGATGACGTTATTGTCCTGCACGCTGATGGCGCAGGACATGGGCATGTTGCCCCGCAATGACAAATTGCCACCCGTGCTCTGCGCCATGGCGGCGGGCATCAGGGCGGTTGATGAGAGAAGCAGGGCCAGAACGGCCCGGACCAGTACACGGCGCATTCTGCACCTCTTTGTCCGGATATGGAAAACCCCGCCCGGTTTCGGGCGGGGTTTGGTCGGCAAACTTACTTGGCCGCGATGGTCACGGTGACCGTGTCGGCATAGTCACCAGCGATATACTGGTCGGAAGCGGCGATGGTGACCTTCAGGTCGGACTTCTTGCCGAACTGCGCGGTGGCGCGGTCAACGACCATCTGGCTGGTCAGCGCACCACCCTGGCCGTCATAATTGACCGAGTAATCGATGGTGAAGTTACCGGACTTCAGCTTGCCGGCATTGGCCGAGGCGAGCGTGATCTTGTAGCCGGAACCGGAATTGCAGGTCTCGGTGACCGAACCGACCGTCTTGGCGGTTTCGCCGGCCTTGAGCGCCAGCGACTGGTTCAGGTCCTGGACGGCGATGGTGCAGGACAGAGCGACATTGCCCTTCAGCGCAATCGTGCCCGACGCGTTCTGGGCCATGGCCGGGGCCGCGAAAGCAACAGCGATGGCAGCGGCGGCGGCGCTCTTGGCGAAGAACTTGGTCATGATGTCGGCTCCGTCGGTTCTTTTATGGCGGGAAGGCGTTTGCCTTTCTGATCACTCCTGCTGCACGGGGTATGCCAATCGTATATGGCGGGATTTCTGGCTGAAAATGACTGTTTCAGCGAGAAAATAATTTCATCATGCATTGCATAATTCAAATACTGCTATATCACATGCAAAATGCAATGAACTGCGGGCGGGGTCGAAAACAAAGGATGTGGAAAACCACAACCTCGCCATCAACCCTCCATGATTGCCGTTCATCGTCGCCCGGCTTGCGGGATCGGCTGGGGTGGGTTGATGCTTGGCCCTGTCATAAAGACCTATTGTCGCGTTAACTTGGTAAACAGGGGACGGCACCGTCGGCAAAGGCGGTGGGGAAGGGTGGCATGAGCAACCTGTCGGATCGCAATCTGGGGGCGGAGGCGCGGCTGAAGGCCGTGTTCGCGCGCGAACAGGCGCGCAGCATCGAGATGGCCACCTGGGCGCGGCTGATCGGGTTGGGCGCGATCTTGAGTTGGATCACCGCCCTGGACCAATCGGTCGGCAACATTGCGGGTTATATCTGCATCGCCATTCTGGCCTGCAACGGCATGGGTTTGTGGGCGCTGCACCGGACAAAGCTGTTCCGGCCATGGCACCTGTTCGCGTCGGTCGCCTTCGATCACGCGGCAATTGCGGCTGTGATGACAGTGCCTGTGGTTTTCAGCGGGGAGGTGATGCCGGCCGCCCTTACTACGCGCAGCGTCTGGTTCGCGGTCTTCTTCCTGATGGTGGTCAGTTCCGCCACGTTGCAGCGACCGGCACTGGTGGTGTGGAGTGGGTTGACCGCCGTCCTGTCCTGGTCGGCGGTGGTCGTCCACGCCCTGCGAGAGCCGCGATCCTTCACCATGCCGATGGACTGGCCCTTTCACAGCACCAGCCTGAACGAGATTTTCGAGGTCATGCTGGACCCCTACTATATCGACCTGCCCGGCTGGCTCAGCCAGGTGCTGATCTTGATGCTGGTTGCCCTGACCCTGGCGGCGGCGGTACGGCGGTCCAAGATGCTGCTGGTCAGTCAGGCCGCGACGGAGTGTGAGCGGGCAAACCTGGCCCGGTACTTCTCGCCCGACATGGTGGAACGGCTGGCGGCCAGCGACAGCCCCCTATCTCAACCCAATACGCGCGTCGTCTGTGTCCTGTTTGCCGATCTGACAGGTTTCACCCGGCTGTGCGAGAATGCGCCGGCTTCGGAGATCATCGACCTGTTGCGCCAGTTCCGCATCCGCATGGAACAGGCTGTCTTCACCCATGGCGGCACGGTCGATAAATATATCGGCGACTGCGTGATGGCCACTTTCGGCCTGCTGGCCCCCAGTGGCCGGGACCCGGCGGCGGCCCTTGCCTGTGCCCATGACATGCAGGATGCCATCCATGGCTGGAACCGCGAACGTGCAGCCCATGGCCTGCCGTCGGTCGGGCTTGGCATCGGTGTGCATTACGGGGCCGTGGTGGCTGGCGATATCGGGTCGGACCAGCGGCTGGAATTCACGGTGATCGGTGACACGGTGAATGTCGCCAGCCGCCTGACGCATCTGACGCGCGAGTTGGAAGCCGGCATCGTCATTTCCGATGAGGTGGCGGGTGCGGCCCTGGTCACCGATGGTGAGGCGGCGCTGGCGGGATATCGCCGGGTGGAGGAAATGCCCCTGCGCGGGCGCGATGGCGCCATCGCCCTGTGGTACCGGCCCCTGGTCTTGCGCGATGATGTCGCGGCCTGAGCCGGGGCCTGCTATCCTGCACCCTCTCTGCCCTTCCATAAGTGCGTGAAAACCCATGTTCACCGGCTTCTTCTATGACCTGCGCAAGGCCGGCGTGCCTGTCAGCCTGAAGGAATATCTGGCGCTGATGGAGGCGATGCAGGCCGGCATCGCGGGCTATGCGGTGGAGGATTTCTATTACCTGTCGCGCGCCATCCTGGTGAAGGATGAGCGCAACCTGGATAAGTTTGACCGGGTGTTTTCAACTGTTTTCAAAGGCTTGGAAGGTTCCTCTGCCATCGGCGCTGAGGAGCTGACGGCCCGCATTCCCGAGGAATGGCTGCGCAAACTGGCTGAGAAATTCCTGACCGACGAGGAGAAGGCGCAGATCGAGGCGCTGGGCGGCTGGGATAAGCTGATGGAGACACTGGCTCAGCGTCTAGCCGAACAGAAGGACCGGCATCAGGGCGGTAGTAAATGGATCGGCACGGCAGGAACCAGCCCGTTCGGCGCCTATGGCTACAATCCCGAGGGTGTGCGCATCGGCCAGGATGGCAGCCGCCACCGCCGCGCCGTGAAGGTCTGGGACAAGCGGGAATTCCGCAATCTGGATGACAGCGTGGAACTGGGTACCCGCAACATCAAGGTGGCACTCCGCCGTCTGCGCAAATTCGCGCGCCAGGGCGCCGCCGATGTGCTGGACCTTCCCGACACGATCAGTTCAACCGCCCGCAATGCCGGCTGGCTGGACATCAAGATGGTGCCGGAACGGCATAATGCCGTGAAGGTGCTGCTTTTCCTGGATATTGGCGGGTCGATGGACGACCATATCCGCCTGTGCGAGGAATTGTTCAGCGCCGCGCGTGGCGAGTTCAAGCATCTGGAATATTATTACTTCCATAATTGCGTCTATGAGGGCGTGTGGAAGGACAATAAGCGTCGGCATGTGGAGAGGCTTTCCACGTTCGACGTGATCAATACCTATGGTCCCGACTATAAGCTGGTCTTTGTCGGCGATGCGTCGATGAGCCCTTATGAAATTACACAGCCCGGCGGCTCGGTGGAGCATTTCAACGAGGAGGCGGGCATTGTCTGGATGCGCCGCCTGCTGGACAAATACCCGCATTCAATCTGGCTGAACCCGTCAGATGAGCGCTACTGGACCTATACGCAGTCGATCGGGATTTTCCAGAAGATCATGGAGGGCCGCATGTACCCGCTGACCTTGGCCGGGTTGGACGCGGGCATGCGGGAACTGATGCGCTGATCAACTCTGCCGCCGGCATGAGTTCTTTGTTAGGCTGATTGCCGCTCCACCCTATCTGCATCCGCTGTGAAACACGCGGGCAAACCGTGTTGCGTAGGGTTTCCCATATGTCGGTGAGTGGGGCACACGCCACGTAACATCGCCGACATGGATGTTGCACAGGGTTTCACAGGGCGGGTCGGCCCACCCTGTGAAACACGCGCCGATGGGATGGTGCATAATGTTTCAAAGGGCCGGTTCGTCGCCTTGTCACGAAAAATATCGGGGACCTGCGTGGTTTCGACACAAAAGTTCTTTGTGATCCGTGACTTGTGCCGCCGGGTCAGGGCCGCCCCGACCTTCGGTGCGATTGTGCGCAAACGGTAACGGGATTAACTTCCCCTCCGCCAAGCCCGGCAAACCCCGCTGAAGGGGACGGGCATTGACGAAAAGGAACATCACATGACCGAACCTACCCCCATTACCATTGCGCGCGGCGATGGCATCGGCCCCGAGATCATGGACGCCACGCTGGAAGTGCTGCAGGCATCGGGTGCCAATCTGGCCTTCGAAGAAATCCAGATCGGTGAAAGCGTCTATAAGCGCGGCATCATGAACGGCATGGAGCCCAGCGCCTGGGACAGCCTGCGCCGCACCAAGGTCTTCCTGAAGGCCCCGATCACCACGCCGCAGGGGGGCGGGTACAAGTCGCTGAACGTGACGATCCGCGGCGCGCTTGGCCTTTACGCCAACATCCGCCCCTGCGTCTCCTACCATCCTTATGTCTCGACCAAGCACCCGACCATGGACGTGGTCATCGTGCGCGAGAATGAGGAAGACCTGTATGCCGGTATCGAATACCGCCAGACGCAGGAAGTGACCCAGGCGGTAAAGCTGATCACCCGGCCCGGTTCGGAAAAGATCATCCGCTACGCCTTCGAATATGCCCGCGCGAACCATCGCCGCAAGGTGACGGCCTTCGTGAAGGACAACATCATGAAGATCAGCGATGGCCTGTTCCATCGCGTCTTTGATGAGATCGCCGCCGAATATCCCGATATCGAACATGAAAGCATGATCGTCGATATCGGTGCTGCCCGGCTGGCCGACACGCCCGAACAGTTCGACGTGATCGTCACGCTGAACCTCTATGGCGACATCATTTCCGACATCGCGGCCCAGATCACGGGTTCGGTCGGTCTGGCCGGCTCCTCCAACATCGGCGATCAGTGCGCCATGTTCGAGGCCATCCACGGCTCCGCTCCCACCATCGCCGGCAAGAACATTGCCAATCCGTCGGGCCTGATCCTGGCGTCAGTAATGATGCTGGTCCATATCGGGCAGGCCGAGGCCGCGGAGAAGATCCACAATGCCTGGCTGCGCATGATCGAAGACGGCATCCACACTGTCGATATCTTCAAACGCGGCGTCTCCAAGGCCCGCGTGGGCACCCGCGATTTCGCCCAGAACCTGATCGACCGCCTGGGTGAGCGCCCGACCCAGTTGATCCCCGCCTCCTATCAGGTGGGCGAGAAGGCCAGCTTTGCCGGTATCGCGCTGAAGGATTATGCGCGTCAGGAGAAGAAGCTGATCGGCGTCGACGTGTTCCTGGACCATAAGGGCGGCAATGGCGACGACATGGCGGCGCGTGTGGCGGGCCTGATCGGCGGCGATCTGAAGCTGTCCATGATCTCCAATCGCGGTCAGAAGGTCTGGCCCGATGGGGCGCCGGAAACCTTCTGCACAGATCATTGGCGCCTGCGCCTGCTGGGCGATGGCAAAGCTCCTGTCAGCCCGGCTGCAATCATCAGCCTGCTGGGCAGTTTCGCCGATGCCGGCCTGGATGTGGTGCAGACGGCCAGCCTGTACAGCTTTGACGGCGCCAACGGCTTCTCCGCCGCCGCCGGGCAGTAAGCGCAAAGGATGAGGTGGGGGAAGGGGGCCTATACTCCTCCTTCCCCCTTTGGGTAGGTAACGGAGTTACCCACAGGAATCCGTACCGCGCCCCCTACCCAAGCCGAATCAAATTTGGTAGGTTCACATCCAAGAGGCCACTATATTTAGTGGCCGGATAATGGATAAGACAGCGATCCGCAGGGTCTGGGGGCTAGACCCGCCAATGTGGTGAACTATCTGGTCCGGTGTCGGTAATTGCCATAGCACAAGGGGACCTGGAGCGTGGAAGCGACGGAAAGCACCTGGAGCGAAGAGCGCGTTGAGAAGCTGCGCCAGCTTTGGGGTCAAGGCATGAGCGCCAGCGAGATCGCCGAGCTGTTGGGGAATGTCACCCGCAATGCCGTGATTGGTAAGGCGCACCGTCTGGGCCTGTCTGGCCGGCCGTCACCTATCAAGAAGAAGCCGACCAAGGGTGCAACGATCCTTTCCCTGACCGAACGGATGTGCAAGTGGCCGGTTGGCGATCCGAAGTCGCCTGACTTCCATTTCTGCGGTAAACCCTCCTTGAATGGTTTGCCCTATTGCGCTGAACATGCGGCTATCGCCTATCAGCCGGCCCGCAAGCGCGAGGATGACCGCAAGTTGGGCGTGGCCTGAAAGCCCCTGACTGAACGGTGACAAGGATAACCCCGGCATCGAAAGATGCCGGGGTTTCTTTTTGCCGATTGATATGCTTGCCGAATTATCTACACATGTTTTTCTGTGCAAATGGATAGTTTCCGATATTTCAACCATGTCAACAGCAGAAGTTAAAGTTCAGGTAATAATCGAGGCGCACGTTAAGCGCAGGCGAAGAAATCGCCGTGCCAGAACGGGAGCGTGCCATGCGGATTTATCTTTCCAACCTTTCGGTTACAGGCAAACTGTCACTAGCCTTTGGTATAGTAATCAGTGTCGTCGCCCTATCCGGTGTCGGGATCACCAGCTTCTTGAACCGGACACATGAAGCGGTTGATCTGAACACCGAAAGCTATCAGGTACTGGACAAGGTCTCGACCTTGCAGCAATCAATCCAGCAGCAGGAAAGCGCCTTGCGAGCCTTTCTGGTGACGGGCGACAAGGAATTCCTGTCTTCGCTGACGCCAGCCCGCACGCGCTTTGATAAGGCAATGGAGGAGGCTATGAGCCTGACCAATGCCGACCTGACACAGCAGGCCCAGTTGCGGGAAATCGCGGCGGCCGCTGCCGATTGGCGGACCCAGGTTGCCGACCGTGAGATCGCGTTGGCCAGTCAGACGGGCGGGCTTCAAGCGGCCCGCGATATGGTGGCCCAGCATGTCAGCGCTCCGATCATCGCCCGCCTTCGCAAGGCGCTCGACGCCGTGGAAGGAGCCGAGCGTACGCAACTCGTTCAGCGCACGGAGATTGCTGATAACGGCCTACATGGCATGTTTACAGTGCTCTGGTTGGTGATTGCCGGTGCGGCCCTGGCAGCTCTGTTATCAGCCGTCGGTCTGGCCCGCCTCGTGGTGGCGCCGCTCAACCGGGTCAGTACTCTGATCAGCGAACTGGCGGATGGCAAGACGCCGCCCGCGCTGACCTGGACCCGCGGGGATGAAATCGGACGCATCGCCCGGGCCTTCGATACGTTGCGCGGTACCGTCGCCAAGGCCTTTGCCCAGGCCCAGATGATCGCGGATGCTCCGCTGGGCGTGATGACCTGCGATCCTGCCGACAATTTCCGTATTAACTATATGAACAAGCGCAGCGCCGAGGTGCTGAAGACCGTCGAACATCTGCTGCCCTGCAAGGTTGATGAGATGGTGGGCCAGTCGATCGACATCCTGCATAAGCATCCCGAACATCAGCGCCGCCTGCTGTCCAACCCCGCCAACTTGCCGCACCGGACCAAGATCAAGTTGGGTGGTGAGGTCATGGACCTGCGGGTGACCGCCATCCTGGATAACGACGGCCGCTATATCGCGCCTATGCTGACTTGGTCGCTGGTGACGCAGCAGGTCAATCTCACCAATGACTTCGAGGCCAATGTGAAGGGTGTTGTTGATCTGGTGGCCCAAGCTGCCGACGAGATGGCCCGCGCCGCTGATGCCCTCAGCATGACGGCCAACAATGCCAGCGGGCAGTCGGTGGCCGTCGCCGCCGCTGCCGAGGAGGCCAGCGCCAACGTGGCCGCCGTCGCCAGTGCTACAGAAGAGCTGGCAGCATCCATTCAGGAGATCGGCCGTCAGGCGGAGGCATCGAACAGCCGCACCAGCATGGCTGTACGGGAGGCCGGACAGGCCGACGAGTTGATGCGTCAGTTGACCGAGAGCGCACGGGAAGTGGGCGAGGTGGTGGAATTGATCAAAGCCATCGCCAGCCAGACCAATCTGTTGGCGCTGAACGCCACCATTGAGGCGGCAAGGGCAGGTGAGGCGGGCAAGGGCTTTGCCGTCGTCGCGGGCGAAGTGAAGGGGCTGGCGACCCAGACCGCGCAGGCAACCGACCGTATCCGTCAGAAGGTCGAAGAAATCCAGGCCGCGTCCGGCCGTGCCGGCAGCGCCCTGCGCGGCATGACGGGCATGATCCGTGAACTGCACGCCACAGCCGCCGCCATCTCCGCGGCTGTGGAGCAGCAGCAGGCGGCCACACGCGAGATTGCCAGCAACATCGCCCAGGCCTCTGCCGGTACCCGTGACGTCACCGAACATATCAGCGGGGTCAACCAGGCTACCGGTGAAACCGGGGCCGCCGCCGCTCAGGTGCGGAGCAGCGCGGACGAGTTGAGCCTGGGTGCAGGCAAGCTGTCGCAACAGGTTGAACGTTACCTCACGGAGGCACGCGCCGCCTGACCGGTTCACGCTCCCGGTAACAGGTGAAAACTGGGCCGGACGGCAACCCGTCCGGCCCGATCTTTATCAACGGTTCAGGATGTGATGTGCCCATTCGGTCAGCGTGGTCGCGCCATGCAGGGCAGGGTGCCCCTCCCAATCCACGGTGCCATCCGCGATGCCGGTATACATTTCTACGAACTCCTTCTGTACAGCCGGGTGCAGGCCCCACTGGGCAATCGTTTCCGCCCAACCCTGCGCGGGCACACCCAGGACCTGTACCGATTTACCCAGAACCTGTTCGAAGGCGGCGCCAACTTCCCGTATCGTGACCGGCTTCTGCCCGTGCAGTTCCACGACCGGTGCCGCGGCAGCCACGCCGGTCAACAGGTCGGTAGCGGCGGCGCCGATATCACGAACCGGGATCATGTCCATCCGCTGATCGGGATCGATCAGGCTGGGAAGCAGGCCCTGTTCCTGAATCAACGGCAGTACCGAGCCCAGATTCTCCAGGAAATACGGGGCCCGCAGGAAGGTCGCCTTGGCTCCAGCCGCTTTGAACGCTGTCTCCACCCGGTTATTGGTCTTGATCATGCCCGTACCGGTGCTGTGCTGGGCCGCGATGGAGGATAGCACGACAACGAGGGGCAGGGCGGCCGCCTTGCTGGCCGCCTCAAGGGCCGTTCCGGTCCGGGCCGCCGCCTCAACCGGGTCAGCAATGTCATAGCGCGGCGGGCTCAACAGAAAGGCCCCATCCGTTCCGCGCAGGGCCTGGGTCAGGGCAGGGATGTCGCCAAGGTCGGCTACCACCACCTCTGCCCCGCGCGCCGCCCAGGCGGCGCCCTTACCGGCGTCACGAACGATCACGCGCACGCCATGCCCCCGCGACAAAAGGACATTGGCAACGGCGGCACCGGTATTGCCGGATACACCGGCCACAGCAAACAACGACATCATTCTCTCCAATCTCTGGTCAGGGCCACTCACGGCGGCCCCTTGTCGAAGGAAAGAATGACGCGGCTGTTTACATGCGTAAAATGAATGCATATTATGATCAATATGCACCAAGTGAATTTAGCAGGCATTGACCTCAATCTGCTGACCGCACTGGAAGCGCTGCTGCGCGAGCGCAGCGTGACGAAGGCGGCGGATGCTGTCGGCCTGTCGCAGCCGGCGATGAGCCGGGCTCTGGGTCGCTTGCGGTCCCTGTTCGATGACCGCCTGTTCGTGCGGGGACCGGACGGTCTGGTCCCGACCCCGCGCGCATTAGCCGTAGAGGAGCCGTTGCATCGCGCGTTAGCGGGGGTGCGCGGTTTGTTGACAGCGCCAGAATTTGATCTGTCATCGCATCAGGCCCGGTTCCGCATCTCATGCCCCGATGTGCAAAGCATGGAGCTTATGCCTGTGCTCGCCCGCCGCCTTCACCACACGGCACCAGGGGTGGAGTTGGAGATCATTGGCTTCCGCAGCGACCCGCTGAGTGCCGTGGAAGCGGGGGAGGCCGACCTGTCGGTCGGTTACCACCCGCAGATACGCGCAGGCTTTCACGCCACCAAGGTCTATCGTTCGGCCTTTTCCTGTCTGGTGCGCGCCGACCATCCGGTTGTCAGCGACGGCCTGACGCTGGAACGGTTTGTAGCGATGCCCCATATCCTGGTTACCGTGACGGGGCGTGGCGGCGGGGCCGTGGACACGGCCCTGGCTCAGCTTGGCCTGTCGCGCCATGTCGCCGTCAGGCTTCCGCATTTCATGGCCGCCCCCCTTGTGGTGGCGCAGACCGATATGGTCTTGACGGTACCAACCGGATTGGCAAGGCGGGTAGCCGTTCTGGCACCGCTCGCCATCCTGCCGCCACCGATTGACCTTGGCGGCTTCGATGTCAGCGTCGCGTGGCATGAACGGCTTCAAGACGATCCCGCCCACACATGGTTCCGGCGTGAGGTCGTCAGCGCACTACGCAAAGGTGTGTCCATAACAAACTGATTTGCAAAGAAAATTGCGCTTCAAAACAGAACCCACCCCACCTGCAGTTATTGACGTGATAATTATGATTATGGAAATTAAAGCCCCATCAAAGCTTTACGGTATGGTCTGTCATCGCGCTTTGCACGCCGGCCTCAATCATCTCCATCACCGTGATAGCCTGGCTGGCTGTGACCGGGTTTGGTTGCAGCCCCCTAATCGTGTCTACCACCTCCACATAGTAGCAGCGATAATCACCCGGCACGCCCGTATGGGCTGCCGCTGTCATGGTTCCATCAGCACCAACGCGTGTCAGTTGCCCCGGTTGCGGATCTAAGCCCCAGCCATCGCAGCCCGGCGCCAGACCTGCTTTCAGCATGTCCTCCTGGCTATCAAGGCCGTGCTTCACAAAGCTGCCACTGTCTCCATGCACCGCAAAACGCAAACCATTGTCTGCTGTCAACATCGATCCATGCAAGATTACCCGCAGACCGTCAGCATAGCGCAGGATGGCATGGAAATAGTCAGTGGCACCGCCGCCGGGCCGTTGTGTGCCGATATCCGCCCATAGGCTGACTGGCCTGCCGAACAGGCATAAGACCTGATCCAGGATATGCGGACCCAAATCGTACCAGAGGCCGGCCCCAGCCACGCTTGCCCGTTCACGCCAACGGTCGCGTGGGACCGGTCGGAACCGATCGAAATGGCTTTCAAACTGTGTCACCCGGCCCAGGGCGCCATCCTTGATCAAGCGTGAAAGGGTCAGGAAATCGGAGTCCCAGCGCCTATTATGGAAAATAGATAAGACCCGGCCTGTCTGCCGTTCCAGGGCGGCCAGCGCCCGGGCCTCGTCCAGCGTCACGGTAAAGGGCTTATCTACCACCACATGCTTGCCTGCCAGCATTGCGCGCCGCGTCAGATCGGCATGGGTATCGTTGGGTGTCGCGATGACCACCAGATCGATATCGGGATCGGCCAGCACCATGTTGATGTCCGGCGTGACAGCGACATCTTCTCCCCAATATTGCCGCACCTTGCCGGCATTTGAGGAAACGATGCAGGTCAGTTCCAAGCCCGACGTTGCCGCGATCAAGGGCGCATGAAAGGTCTGGCCAGCATAACCGAAGCCGACAAGGGCGGTGCGCAGCGTGGCCATAACTCTTCCTTTCAAAACAATCTATTATGGGAGGATGTTTAATCCCCCTGCCCGCCCGGTACCAGCACCATGCCATCATAGCCCGGTTCGACGCCCGGCGGCAGCATGGCGCGCAGGGTGGCGTAATCCATGCTCTGATTCATGTGGGTCAGGATGGTCCGGCGGGGACGCAGCCGCTCGATCCAGCCGCGCGTGATCTCCCAATGGGCATGGACTGGATGCGGCGGTTCGATACGCACACAATCGACGATCCAGGTATCGACCCCGGCCAGGATATCGAACGCTTCGTCCGACAGATGAACAACGTCGGTGGAATAGCCGATGGGGCCAAAACGGAATCCTAAGCTTTCCGAATAGCCATGATCCTGCACGAACGGTAAAATCTCAATGGAACCAATGGTCAAAGGGCCATCAATGATATTGGGTATCAGGACGGGACGCGGAAAAAAGGGCGGTTTTACCTCTGCCGCCGCGAAGCAGTAATCAAAGCGGCGTGTCAGGATACCCATAGTGGTGGCATCGCCATAAAGCTGCACCGGCGCATGCTGCAGCCAGTTCACAGCCCGCAGGTCGTCGATCCCATGGGCATGGTCGGCATGGGCATGGGTATAAAGCACCCCATCCAGCCGCTTCACCCCGGCATCATTCAGCTGTTCACGCATGTCCGGGCCGGTATCGACCAGGATGGTCGTATCCCGGTTCTGGACCAGGATGGAGGGCCGGCGGCGGCGGTTGCGGGGTTCGGTAGGGTCGGCATTGCCCCAGACATTGCCGACCAGCGGTACCCCACCCCACCCCCCGCAGCCCAGCATTGTGACACCCAGATAAT
>JAEMSB010000481.1 GCA_016463045.1 Niveispirillum sp. | reverse complement strand
CCCCCACGGATGGGGGAGGGGCGTGACAGTCACTTACTCAGCGGCAGCGGCCTTGGCGGCCAGCTTGGCGCGTTCCTGGGCCTTGGCCTTCGGAGCGGACTTCTTCGGGCTTTCGATGATGGCCGGGGTGGCGATCAGGTTGGCCTTGGCCAGGAACTTGACGACGCGGTCGGTGGGCTGAGCGCCCTTGGCCAGCCAGCCCTTGATCGCCTCTTCGTTCAGGGTGACGCGGTCGGCATGGTCGCTGGCCAGCATCGGGTTGTAGGTGCCAACCTTCTGGATGAAGGCGCCATCGCGCGGGGCGCGGCTGTCAGCGACGACGATGGCGTAGAACGGACGCTTCTTCGAGCCACCACGGGCCAGACGGATCTTGACGGACATGTTGATCTTCCTTGCTTACAAAAGATGAAACGATCTGGGTTGAGAGATAATCGACGCGGGATCAGATCAGCCCCGACGGCGATGTTCCTTGTGGCAGGTCATGTTTCATCCCCGCCATTCGCTGCCGTCCATTCGGACGCCAGGATTCCGTAAAGACAATTATCGACCACCTCGCCATGCACCCGGACATAGCCCTGCCGGCGGATGCCTTCGCGGGTAAACCCGCACGCTTCCAGCACGCGGGCCGAGGCGGCATTACGCGGGTCGATCTCCGCCTCCACCCGGTTCTTCTTCAGAACCGTGAAGGCATAGCGCAGCATGGCGGCGGTGGCGGCCTTGGCCAGACCCTTGCCGCGCGCGGCGGGCGTCAGGATATAGCCGAGATTGACCTGCGCCGGCGTCTCCTTCAGCAGCAGGGCCCAGCCCAGGCATTCACCGCCATCGGTGGTGATGGCCCAATGCCAGCCGGAACGCGCGCCCGACGCCATGGACAGCATCTTGTCGCGCGTCTGTTCGATACTGTCATGAGCCTGATGCGGCATGTAGCGCATGCTGTCCGGATCGCCATAGGCGGCATGCAGGGCATCGGCGTCGCTGGCCTTCAACGGGCGCAGAATAGCAGGGCCATGGCGCAGCTTCGGCAGCGGGGCTGGCGGGTTCTCCCGCCGCTTCTGCCAGTCGGACGCCAGGATGCCGAAGACACCGGTATCCAGATAGGTGCCGCCATAGACGAAGTCCTGGCGCTGCGTGCCTTCCCAGGTGAAGCCCAGACGCAACAGCAGACCCGCCGAACGGTGGTTGCGCGGATCGATATTGGCGGCGACGCGGTGCAGGCCCCAGGCGCCGAACGCATGGTTCAGGGCGCCAGCCACCGCTTCCTCGCCATAGCCCTTGCCCCTTGCTGCGGGCGACAGGATATAGCCGACCCAGGCGATGCCATCCCGCACGCCGAACAGCGTGACCCAGCCCAGACAGTCGCGGCCATCAATGGTCACGGCCCAGGTACGGACCGTATCATCCTCAACCAGTGCCTTTTCCATCGACGCCTTCGTCTCCTCGATGGAGGTGACGGGCGGATGGGACCAGTAACGCATCGTCTCCTCATCGCTGAGGATGGCGTGCATGGCATCGGTATCGGCCCAGGATAGCGGGCGCAGCACCAGACGCGGCGTCAGCAGCGTGGCGTGTTCCGGGGCGGCGGGGTTGCGTACCTGAATGGTCATGCCCGGTTCTTCCGACGGGTCAGAGACAGGAACCGGTCGCGCGGCTCCCCCGTCCAGCCATTGACGCCATGATTGGGCAGCCAGACAGCGTGGAAATAAAAGACGAAGGCGGTGGATGCCACCAGAAGGCCCAGCGCCCAGCCGCGACCAGCCAGGGCCGAAAGCACCACGGTCAGACCGACGAAACCCAGCAGCCCGGCCAGACGGCGCAGGGCCGGCCCGTCACGGTGAACGGCGGCGAACAGGGTGCTGTTCGCCCCATGCAGCAACGCCGCCAGCGTGGCATCGAACCACAGGCTGTCCAGCGAGAACCGCTGCATCAGGGTTTCGGCGGTGACGGACATCAACGCAGGCCCTTCGGCATCAGCGCGCCCAGGCCCTGCCGCAGCAGACCCTTCTGGCCCATCTTCTTCATCTTCTTCATCATTTCCGACATGTCCTGATACTGTTTGATCAGGCGGTTCACGTCGGCAACGGTCACACCCGCACCCGTGGCAATACGGCGGCGGCGGGACGCGTTCAGGATGTCGGGCTTCTTACGCTCTTTCTTGGTCATCGACAGGATGATGGCTTCCTGGCGGTCCAGGATCTTCTCGTCGATATTGGCGTTTTTCAGCTGTTCCTTGATCTTCCCCATGCCGGGCAGCAGGTTCATCATCCCGCCCATGCCGCCCAGTTTGCGGATCTGCCGCATCTGGGACAGCATGTCTTCCAGGTCGAAGCCGCCTTTCTCCAGCTTCTTGGCCAGCTTTTCGGCTTCTTCCTTGTCGATGCTCTCGGCGGCCTTTTCCACCAGGCTGACCACATCGCCCATGCCCAGGATGCGGCCGGCGATACGGTCAGGGTGGAACGGCTCCAGCGCGTCGGTCTTTTCGCCCATGCCCATCAGCTTGATGGGCTTGCCCGTGACATGGCGCATGGACAGAGCGGCACCGCCGCGCGCATCGCCGTCGATACGGGTCATGACGATGCCGGTGATGCCGACACGGTCATTGAAATTGGAGGCGACGGTGACAGCGTCCTGACCGGTCATGGCGTCGACGACCAGCAGGCTTTCCGCCGGCTTGGCGACGTCGCGGATGGCCACGACCTCGTCCATCAACTCCTCATCAATGGCCAGACGACCGGCAGTGTCCAGGATGACGACGTCGAACCCTTCCAGGCGGCCCACTTCCATGGCGCGCCGGGCAATCTCCACCGGCTGCTGACCGGGAACGATGGGCAGGCTGGCCACACCCGTCTGTTCGCCCAGGATGCGCAGCTGTTCCTGTGCGGCGGGGCGGCGGGTGTCCAGCGACGCCAGCAGCACCTTCTTCTTGTCGCGATTCTTCAGCCGGACGGCGATCTTGGCCGACGTCGTGGTTTTACCCGACCCCTGCAGACCCAGCATCAGGATGGGAACCGGGGGCACGGCCTCCAGATTCAGATCCTCGACCTGGCTTCCCAGCAGTTCGACCAGATGGTCATGGACGATCTTGATGACCATCTGACCGGGATTGATGCCGCGCAGCACCTCCGTCCCGACGGCCTTTTCCTTGACGCCGGTGACGAAGGCCTTGACCGCGGGCAGGGCAACGTCGGCTTCCAGCAGGGCGATGCGCACCTCGCGCAATGCCGCGTTGACGTCATCCTCCGACAACGCCCCGCGCTTGCGCAGGCGGTCGAAGATATCGCCAAGCCGTCCCGTCAGTCCGTCGAACATCCGTTGCCTTCCATCCCGGTGCCTTGGCCGCCCCGCTTTCGCCCTTGTGGATGGACCATGCCCAAACGCAAAAGCGCCAGTGCGCGACACTCGCGGACTGGCGGGGCACCTCGGTGCCGAATTCCTACCCAATGCAGGGTGGCCGAGTTGATACAGCGGTAAGGGCACAGAGTCAATGTGGCGGTCCGGGATGAAGGGTGCCGGCACCCGCATGCCACGCAAAGATGCAGGCATGATGGTCCGATACCCACTTCCGTAATAGTCTTCCTGTCCGGCTATACGAAATCTTCACTTTCGTCTTCTTAATGCTAGGGTGACCCTTGTGGATCGTCAGATTGCTTTGAATATCCCGTAATAATGGGGTGGGGACATGGGCGGCGAGATCGGGCGGGGCCCGGACCGGTCGCGGATCAGTGTTGCGGAATTGCAGGG
>JAEMSB010000480.1 GCA_016463045.1 Niveispirillum sp. | reverse complement strand
CTGCGCCCGCGGTGAGCATCGCGGTGGTGGCGACGTGTCCCGCGAAGGCGTGCAACGCGACCTGCTGCCCCTGATTGAGGGCACGGTGGTGTCCACCAAGCATGGGGCCGTGAAGACCGACCATATCCTGTTCATCGCGTCCGGCGCCTTTCATGTCGCCAAGCCCAGCGACCTGCTGCCGGAATTGCAGGGCCGCCTGCCCATCCGTGTGAATTTACAGCCGCTCACCCAGGCCGATTTCCGCCGCATCCTGACGGAACCGGAATGCAGCCTGATCAAGCAATATGTGGCCCTGCTGAAGACGGAAGAGGTGGAACTGGTCTTCACCGACGACGCCATCGACGAGTTGGCCCGGCTGGCCGCCGAGATCAACCGGACGGTCGAGAATATCGGCGCCCGCCGTCTGCACACCGTGATGGAACGTCTGCTGGAGGAAATCAGCTTCGCTGCGACGGAAAAGAGCGGGGAGGTGATCACGGTGGATGCCGCCTATGTTCGTCAGCAGTTGGACGGGTTGTCGCAGAACACGGATCTGTCAAAATTCATTTTGTAACTGGATCTAATCAAGTTGCATCGACCGAAAGGGCACCTGGCATCAGGTGCCCTTTTTATTGTTCAGTAAAATAGTCAGACATGAGAGTGATTTATAGAGTAATAAACTTCATAAATATGAAAAATGGACTTATAAATGTGAATCTAGATTTTTAATACAAGAAGAGGCGGATGTGTTTATACATGAATTCAATCCCCTACAACAGAATGCGTTCCTTGTGCTTGCGCAATCGGTGATGGAGGCCGATGGCACCCGCAGCGAGCAGGAAGCCGCCGTGATGCGGCATTTCCAGCAGGAACTGAGTCTTCCGCCCGACCATGTGCCCACCGCCATAGCCGAGGCGGAGGCGCTGGCGACCTTCGATACGCCGCGTAACCGGCGCGTGGCCCTGCTGGAATTGTCTGCCATCGCTGTTGCCGACAAGCTGGACGATACCGAACTGGCGCTGCTGGGACGCTATGCCCAGGCGCTGTCGCTCACTACGCTTGAACTGGACGCCATGCTGGACTGGTCGGCCCGTCAGCTCTTGCTGGTGGCTGAGGCGGGTCTGCTGCTGAGCGGGGAGGTCTGAGATGGTTCTGCCGATTCTGATCGGCGCTGCCGTTCTGGCGGCCGGCTGGGGGGTCAAGTCCGCCGTGGAGGCCTCCAGCAACAGTGACAAGGCCAAACAGACTGTCGATGACGCCACGCAACGGTTGGAGAATGCCAAATCCAATCTGATCAAGCAGGGGGAGTTGTCGCAGGCACAGCTGGAAAGCTTGGCCAGGGTCCGGCTAGAAACTAGTTTCACTGCCTTAAAACGCTTGGTAGCGCTGGCCAACCGCGTTCACACAGGCAGTGACGATTCGAAACTGGCGACCGCAGACAAGGTCACCATCCCGGACATGACGCTGGCTCGGCTGGAAGAGATCACCCTGACCGCCGGCGACATTCTGCAAGCCGGATCGTCCGGTCTGGGTACGGCCGCATTGGCCGGGATTGGCACTGTGGGGTTGGCCCAGGCCGTGGGCACGGCATCGACAGGTGCCGCTATCAGTTCCCTGTCCGGTGCTGCCGCCACCAATGCCACCTGGGCGTGGCTGGGCGGTGGCAGCATCGCTGCCGGAGGCGGCGGCATGGTCGCCGGTATGATGGCCACTGGCGGGCTGGCCGTCGGCGTGGTGGCACTGGTGGCCGGCATGAAGGCCGCCTCCGCAGCGGAAAAGAAGCTGACCGATGCCACGGCCTTCGCAGCGGCGGCGGATGTGGACATCCAGCGGATGGACGTTTACCGGCTCAAACTTTTGGCGTTGGTCACCCGCTGCCGTCAGGTGGAGAATGTGCTGCTGGCGCTTCGCCAGCGGACCGAACAGAAGTTTAGCAAGATGGAAGCCGCGCTGGACGCCATCTCCCCGGGTCGGGTTCCATTCGCCAGCCTGTCAGATGCAGAGAAGTCGCTCTACAAGACCTGCATACTGATGGGCACCACCCTTTACGAACTGGTCGAAATTAACCTGAACGATGACACAGAGGCCATCAGGGTGCAGGGCAATGAAATCCTGTCCCACGCGCAGTCACTGCTGGATCTGTCGCCGGGGGGTGCGGCATGACCAGCGCCAAGGGGGGCAAGGGCACCGGTACGGTGCCGACCAAATCCGACAAGGGCGGCAAGGGTGGCCCCGATCTGTTGTCGGCTGGCCAGTTGATGCAATCGGTGATTCAGAAGAACCCGGCCCTGTTGATCGATGCCATCAAGGATGTGGCAGACGCCGTCCAGGAATGGCAGGTCGTTAAGGAACAGGAGGCGACAAAGCGGGAGGATATCCGCGCCCGTCGTGACGTCGCGCTTGAGAAGCTGCGCCAGCAGGGCCAGATCATGGAACAGTTCCTGGCCCGTTCCTTCGACAAACAGGACAGGGCCACACAAGGCCTGCTCGACCTGCTGGACAAGGCGTTGGAGAGAGAAGCTCCCGACGTGCTGGCCCCGTTGCTGGGTGCATTGGTTTCGACCGTAAAGGCTAGCCCGCTTGGCGATCTGATGACCCTGGATAAGCGGATGGAAGACGGCGAGTTCACGCTTAAACTCGGCGGAAAGAAGTAACATCGCCGATGGCGAGCGGTGCCGAACCGCTCGCCATTTGTTGCGCCGCGCCGTGTGCAAGACGGTATGCACGCCTTTCGCGTGGCATTTGGCGGGCGGACGATTTATCAGGATGAAATGGCGGAGAGGGTGGGATTCGAACCCACGGTACCCTTGCGGGTACTTCGGTTTTCGAGACCGACGCGTTCGACCACTCCGCCACCTCTCCGCATGACCTCGCCGCGCATAAAATCCGGCGGTCAACCGGGCGTCCTGGCGAAGTGGCGCGGAACCTACACAAACCGTTCGTGGGATGCAACAGTCCTTTTTCATCGCGCTCATACAATATATAAGGAACTCCATGCGGCGGATGGACCCCACCCTTGCAGGGCGCGAGGGGCGAAAGCCCAAGGAAAAGAGTCGGTTCCTGGTTGACAGCCCGTCTCGGACAGGTATATTCCGCCGCCTCTGGAAACGGAGCCTCTTTGGCTGCCGTATTCCTTTTTGCGGCAGAATGGAAGGGGCCATCCCATTGGCGGGGGTTCCCGGATCTTTAAGAAGTGGTGGTTAGAATGTTCGCAGTCATCCGCACCGGCGGTAAGCAGTACAAGGTCGCGGCCGGCGACGTCATTCGGGTTGAGAAGCTGGCCGGTGAGGCTGGCGCCTCCCTGAAGCTGGACGAAGTCCTGCTGGTCAGCAACGAGGGCACCACCACTGTCGGTACGCCCCTGATCGCCAACGCCGTTGTGACGGCTGACGTTGTCGCCCAGGATCGCAACGACAAGATCATCATCTTCAAGAAGAAGCGCCGCCAGAACTACCGCCGGAAGAACGGCCATCGTCAGGAAGTGACGGTGCTGCGCATCACCGGTATCCAGGCCTGAGCGCCTTTTTGAAGCTTCAGTTGAGGAGTTAAATCCATGGCACATAAAAAGGCAGGCGGCTCGTCCCGCAATGGTCGCGATACCGCTGGCCGTCGTCTGGGCGTCAAGCGCTTCGGCGGTGAGCTGGTTCTGGCCGGCAACATCCTGGTCCGTCAGCGCGGCACCAAGTTCCATGCTGGCGAGAATGTCGGCATCGGCAAGGACCACACGCTGTTCGCACTGGTTCACGGCAATGTCGAGTTCAAGAC
>JAEMSB010000055.1:3252-13996 GCA_016463045.1 Niveispirillum sp. | reverse complement strand
GCGCCGTTACGCAGCCCGATGTACAACCGAACGAAGCGCATCAGGCGCTGGTGCGGCTGGAACGGGAATGGCGGGGGCCGTTCCTGCTGGTCACCCAGAATGTCGATGATCTGCATGGCCGGGCGGGGTCCGCACGGATGCTGCATATGCATGGGGAATTGCTGAAAATCCGCTGCGCCGCCTGTGACCGGATGGCGGCCTTCAGCGGCGATCTGGCCTTGGACAATGTCTGCCCGGATTGCGGGGGCCGTGGCACCCTGCGCCCCCATATCGTCTGGTTCGGGGAGATGCCGCTTTACATGGATGAGATCGGGCAGGCGCTGGACGAGGCGGCCCTGTTTATCGCTATCGGCACGTCGGGTACCGTCTATCCCGCCGCCGGATTCGTGGCCGCCGCGCGGGCCAATGGCGCCGTGACGGTGGAGGTCAATATGGAGGAAACGGGCGGGAGGTTTGATGGCGGCCTGTATGGGCCGGCAACACAGACCGTGCCGGCCCTGGTGAATGGTTTGCTGGAGAGTGTTCGATGACCCATTTCACGGTGGAACTGGCCGATCCGACCCTGCCGGAGGCCCGCGCCCTGATCGCCGACCTGGATCATTATCTGGGTGCGCTGTATCAGCCGGAGGAGAATCACCTGCTGGACCCGCAGCAGCTGAAATCCCCTGATATCCGGTTCCTTCTGGCCCGCCGCGATGGCCGTGCCGTCGGCTGCGGCGCCATCCGCATCGACAGTGACGGCTACGCAGAGGTGAAGCGCATGTATGTCGATCCCGTGCATCGCGGGCGCGGCATTGCGGGTCTGGTGATGGCCCGGTTGGAAGAACTGGCCCGCGCAGAAGGGATCAAGCTGTTGAAGCTGGAAACCGGGGAGTTGCAGCGCGAGGCCGTGGGGCTGTACCGCCGCCTGGGCTTCACCCCGTGCGGGTCGTTCGGGGATTATCCCTGCGGCGGCGGGGCCAGTATCTTCATGGAAAAACAGCTGTGATTAATCCCTTCCCTGCTCTCCCCTGCTGAGCGATAGTGCGATCAAAAATGATAGCGCTATCAATCAAAGGGGAGGCAGGGATGCGGATTGTTGCAGGACGGGGATTGGCCGTTCTTTTCCTGATGCTGGCCGGGATGCCGGCAGTGGCGGAAACGGACCCGAAGCTAGAGGCCATCCTGGCCGGTGATCCGGTGTTCAAGCCACAGCTTCTGACCCTGACCGAGATCCCGTCGCCCACCGGACCCGCCGTTGCCCTGCTGAATGGGAAGGATCTGTCGGACTGGGATATCTGGCTGGGCTATCGCGACCCGTCCATCACCTATGTGAACAAGAGTGAGAAGCCCATCGGGGCGCGGCGCGGTGGCGACCCGATGTTCACGGCCCTGATGCTGGATGGTGAGCCGGCCCTGCGTGTCGATGGCGCCACCTGGGGCTCCATCGTGCATAAGGGCGTGTTCGGGAACTATCATCTGCGGCTTGAATATAAATGGACGGGCAAGCGACACGCCCCGCGCCTGAACCTGCCGGAGAATAATGGCCTACTCTACCATTCCTTCGGGGCCGATGGATCGGTCTATGGCACCTGGATGCCGGCGGTGGAGTTCGAGATCATGTTCGGTTCCACCGGCATGGTCGTGCCCGTCGGCACCATGGTGAAGCCGGTGACCGACGCCGGACGTGACCGGTCCCTGATCGACCCGCAGCGCCGCTTTATGGTGGGCGGGCGCGCCGTCACCGTGGAACAACCGGCCTGGAACGTGGAGGCCGCGACCGACGCCGAACGCCCCGTCGGGCAATGGAACGTGCTGGACCTTTATGTCCTGGGTGACAGGGCCATCCATGTGGTCAATGGCGTGCCGGTCATGGAACTGCGCGACCTGTCGGTGCTGAACGAGGATGGCAGCCGCACAGCCCTGACCAAGGGACGTATCCAGTTTCAGTCGGAAGGGGCGGAAACCCTGTTCCGCCGCGTCACCCTGACGCCCATCAACCGGCTGCCACGCATTGTCGTGAAGTAGAAGAAAAAGGGCGCTCCCCACTGGGAAGCGCCCTTCGTACTTTCTATAACAGGTCAGGTTCCGGCGGTCCGGGCAAAGCGATCCGGCCCAAAAACGCCTCAAGCCGCAACCAAAGCTGATTGATCTGCTGCGCCGACCGTGGATCGAAATGGCGCAGCATGTTCATCGTCGCATCATCCAGACGCGGATAGGCCATCAGCAGCCCATCCGCTTCGCCCTGCGGCGCCCGCGCATAAAGCCGGAAACGCAGGGAGTTCACCACGAAGAAGGCCAGCAGCGCCACGAAGCCGGCCTTGTCTTCCAAAAAATATGTCGGGCACTCGACATAGGCCGCATCCGGAACCATGCCCTGCCAGGTCGCGTCGGGAATGACCAGGCAATTGGCAGGCAGTTCGCACTGGCCGATGCCCCGCGCAAGATCGCGCGGGGCCGCCTGGATGCGCCAGATCAGGCCGGAGCTGCCCTGTGACGGGATCATGCTCCGCCCTCCCCTCTCATCAGGTTTCCTTGAAAGCCTTGAAGAAGCTATCGGTCAACGGCCGCATCATATACTCAATGATGGAGCGCTCACCCGCCTTGATCAGCACCTCGGCCGGCATGCCGGACACCAGCTTCTGTCCGTGCAGATGGACAAGCTGATCCTTCGACACGCGCACGCGGGCCATATAGAACCGGCTGCCATGCTGATCCGTGGTCGCATCGGCGGCCACCGTCTCGACAATCCCGGTCAGGATGGGGATATGACGCGTGGACAGGGAGGAGAACCGGACCTCAGCCTCCATCCCCGGTGCGGCAACATCGACATCCATGGGGGAAACCATGGCCTCGATGATCAGATCGTCATTGGTAGGGACCAGTTCCATCAGCGGATCGCCCGACCGGATAACGCCACCAACCGTGTGGACCCGGGAGTTGACGATGATACCGTCGGTCGGCGCCTTGACCTCACGGCGCTGCAGCACATCGGTGGCGCTGGTCAGGCGGTCCTGCAGGTCAAAGACCCTGGCCTGGGAATCAGCCAGGCCCTTTGCGATATCCTCTTCGAACTGCTTGCGCACCTGGATGGCCTGCAGGCGGGCCTCACCGCCGGCGACTTTGTTACGGGCGATTTCCGCCTCGTAATTGCCGCGGTCGCCATCCAGCTCTGCCCGCCGACGCTGCAATTCCAACAGCCGCGTTTTGGAGGCATAGCCCTTCTCGAACAACTGCTGAAGACCTTCCAACTCGCTGTCGATCAGGGTGATCTGCTGGGTATTGGCGGTAACCTGGGCCGCCAGGCCCTTGCTCTGCTCGTCAAGCTGACGAACACGCTGGTCCAGAATGGACAACTGCCCATTCACAGCATCCCGCCGGGCCTTGAACACTTCCTCTTCAGACTGGCGAATGGCGGCGTTGCGGCCATTGTCACCAGCCCCTTGCAGTTCCTGGGGGAAGACAATGGTCTTCAACCCATCGCGTTCGGCGATGAACCGTGCCTCCTGGGCCTTGGCCGTCAGGAACTGGCCAAACAGGACATCACGCTGGGCCTGCGAGGTTACTTCGTCCAGGCGCAGCAGGACGTCCCCTGCCTTGACCGTGGCGCCATCACGAACCAGGATTTCGGCGACGATGCCGCCTTCAAGGTGCTGGATGGTCTTGCGGTTGCTGTCGGCGCCGACAAGACCAGGGGCGACAACACCCTTGGCGATAGGGGCAGCCATGGACCAGATGAGAAGGCTACCGAAGGCAGCGGCGATCAGCATGAGGCCAGTGCGGACCACAGGCATTTCATCGGTGGGTGCCTGGGGAATTTCCCCGCCTTCCGGCAAGGCCGGAAGAGCGGTTTTGGCGGTCAGAAATTTCATCATGTTCGACACTTTCGATGAGGGTCGACCAGCGGCGCGCAATCAGGCGCTCGTGCCGGCGGAAGGGGCGATCTGGCCGGCGGCGGGCTGCTGCTGCACCTGCGGTGCCTGCACGGGGCGCGTCAAACGGGCCAGGACATCCTGCTTGGGTCCAAACATCTCCACCAGACCGTCACGCAGAACCAGTATCTTGTCGACATGGTTCATGACACTGGGGCGATGGGAGATCAGGACAACGGTCGCCTTGCGTTCCTTCAGCTTCACCAGCCCCTGGACCAGGGCAGCTTCCCCGTCGCTGTCGAGGTTGGAATTCGGTTCATCCAGAACGACGAAGCGGGGATTGTCATAGACCGCGCGGGCCAGACCCAGCCGCTGCCGCTGACCACCCGACAGGGCAATACCGCCCGGCCCAATCAGGGTGTCATACCCATTGGGCAGGCGCAGGATCATCTCATGCACACCGGCCAATTGGGCCGCTTCCACCACCTTGACCGGATCGACCGCACCAAAGCGGGCGATATTGTCCTTGATGGTGCCATCGAAAATCTCGACATCCTGGGGCAGGTAACCGATATGCGGCCCCAGGCTCTCATGCTTCCAGGCATAGACATCGGCGCCGTCCAGACGGACCGAACCGCTATGGGCACCCCACACCCCAACCAACAGGCGGGCCAGCGTGGATTTGCCGGCAGCGCTGGGGCCAACGATGGCCAACGACTCACCGGCGGTAAGGCCGAAACTGACACCCTTGATGGTGGGATTGGTCCCACCCGGCGGCACGGCGACGACACGTTCGACGGCCAGGTTACCCTGCGGCGGCGGCAGGTCCATGGCGTCCGTCTCATTATCGAACGTCATCAGCAGTTCGTTCAGGCGAGTATAGGCGCCACGGGCACCGATAAACATCTTCCAGGAGCCGATGGCCTGTTCGACGGGGGCCAAACCGCGCCCCATAATGATCGAGGCCGCGATCATGATACCCGGCGTGATCTCGTTCTCCAGCGCCAGATAGGCACCCATGCCCAGAATGGCCGACTGCACGAACATGCGGGTGAACTTGGTCAGTGCGCCAATAAGGCCTGCATTATCGCTGGCGATGGACTGCAGCAGCATGGCCTTGTCCTGGTTCACGCGCCAACGGCGGCGAATACCCGGCAGCATGCCCATGGCAGCAAGAACTTCGCTGTTCTTCAGGCTGGCCTCCGCAAAGGCCGTCGCGCGCAACGCGTGGCCATTGGCCTCCGACAGCGGCTTCTTGGTGACAACCTCGGTCGCCCAGGCCAGGGCAAACAGCACCAGCGCACCGCCAAGGGCGACAAGGCCCAGCAGGGGGTGCATCAGGCAGACGATGCCAATGAAAATCGGTGCCCAAGGGGCATCGAAGAAGGCGAACGGACCCTGCGACGTCACGAACTGACGCACCATGTCCAGGTCACGCAGCGACTGACTGCGGTTTGCAGCCGGTGCCCGCAGGTTCAATGCAAAAATGGCATCGAAAACCTTGGAACCCAGGTTCTGATCCATCTTGCTGCTGACGCGGACCAGCACGCGTGACCGGATCACCTCCAGGAAGGCCATGACAAGCATCATGGCCGCGATGATCAGGCTGATGTAAAGCAGCGTTGCTTCACTGCGCGCCGTCAATACCCGGTCATAAACCTGCAGCATGTAAATGGGCGAGGCCAGCATCAACAGATTGACGAAGAAGCTGAACACCCCGACAAACCCGAAAGCACGGGCGGATTTCTGAAGCGCCTGCCGCAGCGGAGAAAGAGTGCCTGCGGGGCGTTTGGGGACCTGGATTCTCATTGCACTCGCCTGACAAGGGTCAATTCCACGATGCCACCCTGTCTAGGCGCAGCATCGGAATACCGGCGCGCACTTTACTCTCGTTCGATATGGCAAAGCAACATCAGTAAGTTGCTGTAGGTCGAGTACGGCAAGGCGCACGCGAACGGCCCCGGCTGACATCAGCATATAGCCGTCAGCTCAACATAACCCCTTTTGGGACAATGACTTGACTGCGGCGTCCCAGCCATTCCATCTCCGGAATATCCCACTGCGCTTTCAATGCCTGATCGTAAAGCATGCTTACAAGCTGATGGGCATTGTCCCGCGACATCACGACGCTGACCGGGTCGGGCGAGGTTGCAACCAGGGAGATGGAAACCTGATCACCGCGGGCCTGCAAATCGATCTGGTGCAAAAGTCCGGGGGCCGAACCCGCCGCCATTCCGGGCGCGGCACCGGGTTCAACCACCGTGTCCAGACGACGCGTCATGGCGTCCATATGCTCAAACAGCAGAACCTCGGACCGGACATCATTGCTGGCCCGGGTGACCGTATCAGAGCTGCGCTTGAGAAGCTCGACAAGCCCGTCAAGCAGGGCGCGCAACAAACGCCGCGTCAGCCAGAACGAGTTGCGTCCGTCCCCCTGGCGCACGACGAGGAGCACGCGGTCCTCGTCGGGCATATAACTGATATCAAGGTGCTGCGGTGCGGACATCTGCCGTTCCATTAAACTCAAATCAGCTGCAGGTGCCTGTAAACATCGAGATGCCCAAGCTCGATAAAGGACTGGTAGAGGGTGACCAGTTCCTGCCTGTTTTCCTCGGCGGAGGCGACAGGCTTTCCATCCCGCATCAGGCGCTGATTGGCCTTTTCCAATGCCTGGAAAACAAATTGCACCGGCTCCTGCTGCTCCTTGATCGCAAACAGGAACAGGATGATGATCCGATCCACAGACAGGCCACTGCCCGTCAATGGAGAGGCCAAAACAACCAGATCGCCGGAGTGAAGAGCCCGCCGCATGATCACGTCATTGAACCGGTGCGCCTGAACGCGGCGCGCCTCAATCCCGTGTGCCGGCAGCGCCGGCTGAACAAACCCAAGCGCGTTCAACACATTGACAGCCTGCGCCACATGGGCGAGCTGTAACCCGCTCCCCGCCAGTTGGGCATGAAGCTGGCTGCCGCTTGCAGGGGCTTGGGACAGGGCGTCGATGACAGGCTGATAGACGGTCGGCTGCAATTCAACCTGCCCCAGCGGTGTCTGTACCCGCAAACTGATCTTCTGGCGTGGAGAGGCCAGAGTATAAACCGTTGCACCCCAGATACGGTCGACTTCAGCCGTCGGTATTTCCTGGGATCCCTTGACAAAAATATCCCTGCGGAACTGCTGATTGAGGATGATGTCGCGTAACATCTCCCGCCGAATTGGCGGGTTGATCTTGGCCAGGAACTGCTGCTGCTCCGACTTCAGGGTCAATGCCGGAAAGCTATCAATCATATTGGCACTGCACGCCCAGTCCAGCTTGGCGGCCGACAATTCCTTGGCGACGTCCGTGACATAGAACGGCGTCCAATCCTGATTGAAATATTCATGCGCGAGATAGGAGCGGGACTGCCCCCCAAGGCGCTTCAGGCGCTCGCCAACCGACGGGTTGACATTGAAATAGCCGACACCCATCTCGGCAAGTTCATTTGTCAGGGTCATCGCCTGGTCAATACGCTCCACAATGGGCGCGTTGCCAAGATGGGCCGCTTCGTCGGTCAACAATCGCCGAAGCGGCATTGCCGCCGCCCAGCCAGGCATCGCATTGTAGGAGATATAGACTATCCCCCCAACCTTCAGGCGGCGGCGGATGAACTCGACGATATGAGCGCGGTTCTCAGCGCTGATCCAGCTGTAGATGCCATGCAGACTGATGATGTCGAATTCCGGCAGATCGGTGCGCTCCACCATCTGCGCAAAACTGTCATCCAGAAAGCGGACATTGGAGAGGTCCGCCTCGGCAGCCAAAGCCCGGGCCCCTGCAATCTGTGACGGATTGAAGTCGTTGGCGACAAAGCTGATATGAGGATTGGCGGCTGCCAGAACATTGGTGCCATAGCCCTGTCCACACCCAAGCTCACAGTAGTTGAGCATTCCATCCGGGGCCGGTGCGCGGACACGCCGGATCAGGGCTGCCTGTGCGAGATGGGCCGGCGTCATCTCATGGTAAAAACCGAAAGTGTAGTTAATGTCGGAGATGTAACCGTCTGACCAAGATCCAGCCATTTATCCCTCGTCCCCAAAAGGTTTCCTGTCGGTAACGCTCAAATAGTGCTGCCGTTGGCCACCCGCTGGATCAGATCCATCTGGCGGGGGAGGCACACGCGATTCAGATCATACTTGTCCAGAATGGTCTGCCGCGCCTGCAGCCGCATATCCACATATTGATGTGGATTGTTCAAAACGTTCGCCACAGTTTCAGCCAGCCCCTGGCGATCAAAAAAATCGACCAGCAGACCATTGCGGCCATGCTCGATCACTTCTTGAACCGGCGGCGTTGCACTGCCGATGACAGGCGCCCCACAGGCCATGGCCTCAAGCATCGACCAGCTCAAAACAAACGGATATGTCAGATAGACGTGAGCAGCACTCATCTGCATCAGGCACTGAAACACGTCATAGGGTATGGAGCCGACAAAGGCCACGCGCGCGAGATCAACCCGCTCCCGGACCTCATCCAGGAAAATATGCTTCCAGCTTTGGCCATCCGGTGCCTTGGCACCATAGGAAACGCCATCACCGCCAACCACAACGAAGAAAGCGTCAGGTACCATATGCTGCATGTTGGCCAGGGCCCGCATGAAGACATGATAACCACGATAGGGTTCGAGATTGCGGTTAACGAAGGTTACCAGCTTCATGCCGGAACGCAGCTCTCGCCCACTGCTCAAAGTGAGGCTGAGACCGGACTTCGGCACCATCATATCGGTATCGATGCCATCATGGATGACATTGATCCGCGACTGTGCAAAGGCAGGATAGCTGGACCGTTGCCAGTTCGTGGGGCTGTACGCGGCATCCATCTGCTCCAGGTTCAGCAGACCGCTGGCATTCTTGGCCCGCACCCGCGCCTGTGATCGCCAGTTGGGATCGGCGAATTCCGGATCGAACCCGACATCGGAATTGGACGCGTAGTAGAATTCCAGGAAATGGAGCTGGGGCGTTGTCGGCCAGATATCCCGTAGAAACAGCATCTCACCCCAGCCGGGATGGCCGACAATGACATCGGGGCGGTAGCCCTCGGCCTTCAGTCGCGATGCTTCGGCGGCGCAGGCCTCACCCCGGATGATCTTCGTTTCAAAGTCAGACGCCCAGGCATGGATATTGGGCGTTGTTCCGCGACGGGGCGAGTAGCGGATTGTTTCAACGCCCGGTGCACCAGCCCCATTAATGGTCAAGGCACGCACGCGATGGCCCGATTGTACCAGAGCCGGGGCCAAAGATTTGAACTGGCCGGAAAAATTCTGATGAATGAACAGAATGTCCATTAAATCGATCCTCGTGGCGCCGTCAGGCGAACGAGGCCATGTTTGGCAAACCATGCCAATGTGCGCAAGCCGATTGCTTGTGAAGAGGGCGGTAAGCTGTTCAGCACCTCAACTGCTGGGACGCGCTGTCCAACTGGCGGCAGGCGGTCAAGCAGCGTTTCCAGACCCTCCACAGGTGGCAGGGCTCTGCTGGCGAAGGCGATCATAGGATTGTTCAGCAACGTTTGGACCACGCCCGGCATCACCGCGGGCAGCCGCTCCACCAGCATGTCACCGCCCATCCGGTAGCTTGGATAGCCGCCGAAGGATCGGAAAGGGTCGGTGCGCTGCGGCCAGCGGGGCTGGCCCGCAGCTGGGGACGCCAGTTCCACACCTCTGCCGGCGGAATCGATACGTATTGCCGCCAGTTCGGTGAGAAGCTGTTGATATTGCCGGATGACCACCCGCCAGTCGAAGACCGTCCTGGCCCGTTCACGCGCCGCAGCGCCCATGCGCTGCCGGAGATCGGCATCCGTGGCAAGCCGGCTGATGGCCTGCGCGGTCGCATCCTCGTCAACGACAACGAACTGGCTGCTAAGACCGCAATATAAATCGTAATTAATCTCATCAGCGGCGTGGGCAAAAGCAATATCCTCACCAAGTGGCGAGGGGGGCATCCAGGTTGGTACCCGGAAACCATCGATGCCATCGCGGACAGTATCCTTGTAGCCATCCCAGTCGGTGACAACGGATGGCAGTCCGGCCGCCATCGCCTCAACCGGCGTCAGGCCGTAGGTCTCCTGAATATTATCGGCAAGTGAGCAGAAGATATCCGCTGCCTGCCATATCCCTTGCCGTATATCCGGGAGGCGGCCATCCAGGACATGATGAATGACGTCGGGAGCCAGCAAGGCGGCCTGCTGTCGATAGGCAGCGGCAATACTATCATTGGCAAACCAGCCGGCCTCAACCAGATGCAGGCGGGCACCGATCGGCAAATCCCGTACAACCCGTTGCAGGGCCCGGTACATGACCATCGGATGCGCCTTGGCATGAAAGCTGAGGCGGCCAACGAAAAGCACGATGATATCCGCCGGTCCGGCACCCAGGCTGTTACGCAAGCGAGCCCGTGCAGCAGTATCCTGTGCGAACAGATCGCATTCAACGCCGAGCGGAATAACGGGAAGCTGGGGTTCCGCAACAGGCACATCCCTACCAAGACCGAAGCGGGATCGCAGGTAATCGGCACTGCTGTCCAGTAGATCACGTACCATGGCCCGGACGGCGTGCGAGGTGCAGATCACCGCATCCCAAGGCTGCACAGGTGCCGTCAGCAAACCTGACAGTTCATCCATGGCGCCCTTTGACGCCGTCGTGTGGGTGACGCCGACAATGCTGTAGGCATGCTGCGGTCCGCTGGCCCGGCGCAGCCAGGCATCATCCCGTAACGACGGGCCGGGTATGAACAGGGCCCCCGGCTGCTGAAGGCTCTGTGGGACTGCTGACGGCAGCCACTTGATAGGTTTAGTGCCGCCAAACGTGCCCACTGTCTGGGTGAAATGCTGCGCCATATCCTGGGTACGGGTCTGGCAA
>JAEMSB010000055.1:0-3242 GCA_016463045.1 Niveispirillum sp. | reverse complement strand
AATAGAAGCAATCAACGTTTGAATATTTGACCCAGCCCCGCAAAAAGCCTTCACCCGCCGCCTGACGCCCCATCAGCTTCTGCACCGAGGTGTCAAACCCATCGGGATGGTAATAGATGGCAAGATTGGAAGACATGGGAACCTGCGGGGCCAGAGAATCAGATGGCGGTCGGCGCAAGCTCTGCGTCTAGAGCATCTGCCGCCTGTCCGCTACGGGACTATCTCCAAATGTTTACGACATGGTTGCACTTGCCAGAACAAGGCGATGCACCAAACAAAAAAGAACCCGCCCCCTTTCGAGGGCGGGTCCGTACTGTAATCGACCTGGACTTAGATGATCGAGAAGTCACCGGCGTCGATCTGACCGCCATTGGCGTTCAGCGACAGACCGACGAGCTGGATCAGCTGGGTCTGCAGGGTACCGTTGGCGGTCGCGTCAGCCGTCGCGTCAGCGTAGGTCGACACGAACAGGTTGCCCAGGGTGTCCTGCCAGATCACGATGGCTTCAGCGGCGTTGTCGTTGGCGCCGAAGGCCGTACGGGCAGCTGCCTGAGCAGCCGTCGCGTCAGCATACGTCGTGGTATCCAGCACCAGGATTTCGGTGCCGGCAGCCGCGGTGATACCGCCGCTGGCCGTGCCGAAGACCTTGGTGGTCGACGTCAGATCGAACTGGAGCTGATCAACCGTCGTGGTCGACGTACCGAAGCTGAAGTCCGTGATGCTGTCAGTGCCGTTGGCGGCCTGGGTCGAACCGGTCACCACGAAGACATCCGAACCGGTGCCCAGCGTGATCGAGTCGTTACCGGCGCCACCGGTGATGGTGTCATCACCAGCGCCACCCACCAGGGTGTCCGCACCGCCGGCACCCGTCAGGATCAGCTTGTAGCTGCTGCTGACTGCGGAACCGTCAACGCGGGTCGTACCACCGGTATCGCTGCTATCACGGGAAACCGTGAACTGCGAGGTGGTGCTGTTGGCGTTACCAGCAACGAAAGCTTCCGACAGGGTGAAGCGATAGTTACCAGCAGCGTTGTTGGTGCTGTTGATGCTGAGCGTCTCGAAGCCGGTGGCGTTCGTCAGAGCATGACCGGCAGTGGCCATGTTCAGGTGCGACAGGCCGGAGGCATCGGTGAACAGCAGCGTATCAGCGCCAGCGCCACCAGCCAGGGTGTCGTTCGACGTCAGGAAGCCGACCGTAGTGATCGTGACCTGATCATCGCCAGCGCCCAGGCTGACATTGTCCTTACCGTTACCAACCTGATAGGTCTGGTTGCCACCAGCCGTATCGGTGAAGTTCACGGTGGCATTGCTGCTCAGCACGCCCGTGGCGTTGATGACGTGAGCCTGAGCCGTCGAAGACGTGATCGTGACCGTGTTGTTGTTGATCACAGCGTCATTGATGGACAGGGTCTGCGCGCCACCGGCACCCAGGTTGATAACTTCAAAGCCCGAGACGTTCGACAGCAGCAGCGACGCGGTCAGATCGACGGTGCCGGCTTCGGTGAAGCTCAGCGTGTCGTTGCCAGCGCCAGCGACGATGGTGTCAGCGGAGGTGAAGTTGGCCGTTGTGGAGATCACGACGGTGTCATCGCCCTCACCGGCATCGACACTGTCGGTGCCTGCACCGGAAGTGACGGTGTCATTACCAGCGCCACCCACGATGGTGTCGTCGTTAGCACCGCCGGTGATGCTGTCATTGCCATCGCCACCGGACAGGAGGTCGTTACCGCCACCACCGGAGATGGTGTCGTTACCAGCGCCGGAAACGATGCTGTCACGGCCCGAACGGCCCGTGATGTTGTCGCTGCCCGAACCACCGGTCACGGTCATCACACCAGAAGCGGTCGAAGCGCTGACGTTAGCCGTCAGAGCACCGGTCAGGGTCGAGGCATCAAACGTGGAGATTGCCAGAGCACCCGTACCAGTCACAGTCAGCGCGCCCGAACCCGTAACGGTAACCTTCGTCAGGCCGGTGGAACCGGTGAAGGCCCCAATAACGTTGGCCTTGGAGGCACCCGTCGCACCGGAGGAAGTGATGTTGATTGTCTCAACACCAGCCGCCGCGATGGTATCCACCTCAACATCATCGGTCGAAGTCGAATTGGACAGGGTAATGTTCAAGGAGTCTGCCGTGCTAGAGACAGCCGTAGCGCCTGTGACGGTCAGCGTCAGATCCTCAGCATCGGCGCTGACACGCACCGAAGCGCCAGAGGTCAGACCCTGCAGCGTGCTGTCAGCGTCAGTAGAACTGCGGAGATCGTAGCTGGTAGCACCAACCAGACGATCAACGTCGTAGGTGCCAGCGGCCGTCATACGCAGGGTCTGGAAGTTGCTGACCTGCGTCTTCGCGTCCGTGGACAGGTTCGCCGCAATGGCCAGCGTGTTGGCACCAGCGCCGCCGTTCAGCGAGTCCTTGGTGCCGATGCTGCCGGCGTTCGAGATGGTGATGACGTCGTTACCGGCGCCGCCAGTGACGGTGATATCCGGGGTGCCGACATCAAACGTGGCCGACAGAGCACCGGTCAGGGCAGAGGCGTCCAGCTTGGTCACGCCCGACGGGACGGTGCCCAGGGTCAGGCCGGCGGTGCCAGTGGCGGTAACCGTCGACTGAGCGGAACCACCAACGGTGACGGTGTTGGTCGAGGTACCATTGCTGGTGATCGCCAGGGTGCCAGCGCGGGTAGCCGTGAAGGTGCCGCCCGTGACGCCCGACAGAGCCAGGGTCTGGGTGGAGCTGGTCGCCACGTCGCTGGTGTAGGTGATGCTCAGATCGCCGGAACCATTGGACATGGAGGCAGCGGCCAGAGCGCGCACGCCGGTAAAGGCGGTGTCGCCGGTGGCAACCGAAGAACGCAGCGCGATCGAGGTGACGCCGGTGGCCAACGACAGGTCGAACGTGTTGTCGTTGTTCGAGGTCTCGAAGTTATCGACAACAATGTTCTCGATGCCGGACAGCGTAACGGCGGTCACGGAGACAGCGCCGGTGGCAGCGCCGGAGACGGAGATCTGCAGGGTGTCGGTACCGTCGCCACCCGTCAGGATGTCGCCAGCGCCCAGCGTGGTGCCGCTACCATTGTCAGCAACAACATTGCCAACGAACACGTCGTTGCCAGCGCCGCCGGTCAGCGAGTCGGCGGTAGCAGCCAGGGTCAGGGTCTGGTTGCTGACGCCGTCCTGAACCGCGACGACCCGGCTGGTGGCGACAACGGCCAGCGCGCTGTTGAACAGCGAGACCTTGAAGC
>JAEMSB010000054.1:13488-14001 GCA_016463045.1 Niveispirillum sp. | reverse complement strand
ATGCAGGGGCGCGTCGGCATGGGTGCCGGTATGGGTGGACAGGGTCAGGCGGCTGACATTCACGGGGCATCCCGGCCCGATGGCCCAGGTGCGTTCTTCCTGATAGGCGGTATCGCCCGGCCACACGGGGATGCCCGGTCGCACCTTCTGACTAATATCCCAGAGACGCCGGCTCAAATCGCCGTCCTCACGCTCAACAGTTCGGGGAAGAAGGACAGGCTCAGCGCCTTCACCAGATACGACACGCCGCCGGTGCCACCCGTGCCCATCTTGTACCCGATGATGCGTTCCACAGTCTTCATGTGGCTGAACCGCCATTGCTGGAACCGGTATTCCAGGTCCACCAGCTTCTCGGCCAGCTCATACAGCTCCCAATGGGCATGCGGATCGCGATAGACGACGGACCACGCCGCCTCCACCCGCTTATCCGCCTGATATGGCTGTGACCAGTCACGATCCAGGGCACTTTCCGGGATATCAAACCCCCGCCGCGCCAGCAGCGCCAGACATTCA
>JAEMSB010000054.1:0-13478 GCA_016463045.1 Niveispirillum sp. | reverse complement strand
TCATAAAGCGAGCGTTCGTTGAGCGCCGCCGTCAGGCACGCATGGATCTCCGGCATGCCCTGATGCACCGTGATCATCCCGGCATTCTTGTTACCCAGCATGAATTCCAGCAGCCTGTACTGATAGCTCTGAAAACCTGAGCTTTGCCCCAGATGCGGGCGGATGCGGCTGTAATCGGCGGGCGTCATGGTGGACAGCACGTCCCAGCCCTGGATCAACTGCTGCTGGATACGTGCCACCCGCGCGATCATCTTGAAGGCCGGCCCCAGATCATCCTGTTTGATCTGCTGCCGCGCCGCCGCCAGCTCATGCAGGCACAGCTTCATCCATAATTCGGACGATTGGTGGATGATGATGAACAACAGCTCATCATGCTCCCCCGACCGCGCATGCTGACACGACAGCAGCGGCTCCAGCCCCAGATAGGCACCATAGGACAGGTCGGGCGCCTGATGCACCCCTTCCTGGGACAGATCGACAGCATTGGGCTTCATGGAACCGGGCACCTTTGGGGATCAGTGTTACCCGACCATTTCATCTGCAACGATTGTCGTCAATGCCCCAGAAAGGGGCGCGGGTGCACTCTGGGCACAAGCAGGCCGCCTTCATTTCCACTCGCCCTAGAACAAGATGTAGGTCGCCGGCAGTATGGCGTCCGCCGTCACATTTATGGTTCTCCCCTCGGCAAAGCCGAAGGTCAACGCATGCTCCAGCGGGTTAACGCCCGCAAGCTTGATGTCCGAATAGCGATACAGATAGTCAGATGTGTCGAAGAGAGGCGATGGGTCTCGGCCTTCGCGCCAACCAAACCTGTTGTAGTGTTCAACAGCATCCATACCACTGGCTTTGACGTCCGGATTCATTGAGAGGTAGTATTCCCTATCAAACAATGGGGTGGAGTCCCGCCCTTCGGCCTTGCCCCATTGCATATAATGGACATAGCCGGACACAAAGCGACCGGCGTGAACAGCTTCCGCCACGTCGGGATTCTGAGAAAGATAATAGACTTCATCGTACAAGGGGTCGGCAGTGGAATTGATAGCCGGACGTCCCTCCACTTTGCCGAACAGCATCCAATGCTGCAATCCGTTCCTATATTGTCCGGCTTGCACGGCGCCAGCCACGTCTGGATTGTGCTGTAAATAGAATCCTTCATCGAAGGTGCCGATTTTTCGTGCAGTGTTTAGGATGATCCGGCCATCTAAAAAGACTAAGGCCTCGACATCGGTATAAATATCAGCTTCACCGTGCCCCTTGACTGTCAACTGGGCACCATTACGTGTTATCGCCACATTGGCATAGGCACTGTGGATATAAGCGACATCGAAACCCGCTCCGGTGTCAATCACATCACTGCCATTGCCGCCGGCGACTACGTCATTGCCGTCACCAGACTGGATTTGATCTGCGCCTGCATCACCGTAAACGATATCGCGACCGGCCCCCGTGATAAGTACATCGTCTCCGCCCCCCCCAATACGGTATCATCACCAGCCCCGGCATAAACGGTGTCGTTGCCATTGCCGCCACCGACCTTATCGTTACCTCCGTATGTCTTGATAAGGTCATTACCATCGGCGCCGAACAGGCTATCATTGCCATCTGCGGAATAGATCTTGTCATCCTTCGCCGTCGCCGTGTTATCCAGGGCACTCATCGACAAAGCAGAATACGGCGCATTCAGTCGCATCTGATAGGCCTGCATCAACGTCGCTGTCCATCCAACCGTGAACGGTGTGTCAGGTGCCTGACTCATCAGGTAATTGATTGTCTCAGCATTCTCCAGATAGAAGTGGTAATCCTGGGCTGTCTGCAAACGGGCGCCCAAGATATTGGTAGAGAGAATGTAATCATCACCCAGACGGGCACCGGCTTTGCCGGTTTTCATCGCCGTATCGAACTTCCAGGAATTGATGGCCCGGAGCTGAGTAAGGTCCCCACCCTGAAGGACCATTTTTGACATCTCGTACTCCACAGCGGCACTGACAATAACTTTTATATCATTGCTGTGAACTTTATCGCCATTCGCGGAACGTATGACCTGGAATGCATGGCTATGATAGCCAATGGATGCATGATTGTATCGTTGCCCTTTCTCCAGCACACTGGTGAAGGCCGAAACATCAGCACGAGAGTCACTAGCATCTATTACACTGTTGATATAAGTCGTAAAGGCGTCACCGGCTGCATCTGCGACCTTCCTCAACTCTTCAAGTACCTTGTTGGACGCATTGTTGCGGTCCCAGTGCTGCCGCGAACCGGCGAAATCGGTTTCCAATAGACCACTCACCGGATTGAAGACCGTATAGTTGACCCCAACCGGATCCGGCGTGAACCATTGGTCAAGCACCCCAAATGACAATGCGTCAAGCAATTCATACTTTGCAGATCCCCAAAGGTAACCGATTGCACCAAGGATCTTGCCGATAAGGCTGCCAATGAAGGGGCCAGCCACAGTCGTTCCAACATATTGACCTATAGCTTGCGCTGCTATGGCGTGCATTTCCGCAAAATATCCCTCGTATCTGTTATCTATTGATACGATTTTACGCGTCGATGAAAGCAATTCATCCACATAATTGTTTCCAAAATACTGTATTGCCAGATCCGTTACAAAGGCAGTAACAGATCCTATGTTCATTCCATTGCTAACAATCGCGGCAAAACCTTCCGCATTGACCGGGCCACCTGAGAGGGTATCAAGAAAATAGTTAGTAAGGCTCTGCCCGGATCGCGTAAAAACATACTTTTCGAACCCTTCAAGATTCAATCTCTCCGCAGCCTCTGCGACCAGAAACTGGCCGACTCCTTTGAATGAGGCCGGCTTCCACCCGTCCTCAATATTGATATCAAAAGTCTTCAGGGACTTTTCGAACAATGTTGCAAGTATGGGTTCATCGCCCTGATCCCCTCCCAACAGACTGTCCATAAGGCTGCCTTGGCCACCGCTGGCAAAGTATACGGAAATTGTTCTGCCAAGTTCCCGACCAACGGAAGTGCCAATTTTCTCCTGAAAGAAGCCATTTCCCGCAATCAAGGCACCTAGGCGCGAACCGAATGCCTCGCCCAACTCGCCAGCAACAGTCTGGGTACTTAAATCGACTTTCTCAATAAATTCAGCAGAGAAAGTTGAAGAAAAAACGACCACACCGATATTTTTTAGAACAGCTTCATATGGATTGCTGGGCACCAGCTTGTTGAACTCACGTATAATCCAACCATCGGATTTCGCATACTCGGTCTTCTGTGCTGCCAATGCTTGATCGCGCGCCTCAATGACTTTTTGGGATGCCGCCTTCAAAGTAGCATCAGAGGCACCTTGCCTCACCAGAGCCTGATATTCCGCGCCTGCCCGCCTGTAGGCATCGGCATATTTCAGATTGGCGTCCTGCTGAAGAAGATCATGCGTCTCTGACGCAGCATCAAAGGCCGATCTGGGCGCCAACGCGCGGGGCTTGATATAAAATTCGCCGTCTGGACTACCATTCACACCCGGACTAAATCGGCTAAATTCCTTATTAAATTTCGTCCAGTCAGATTCCTTTGTCAAATCATAGTCTTGAAAATTGAATGTTGGACTCAGCTTGCCTCCACCAAAGGCTGCTCCTGTATAATTTCCTGTTCGCCCGTACTTCGCAATCGTATCCACAAAGCCCAGGCCCGACGTATCTGCATCAGGTAGAAGCGGATATATTGGTCCACTTGGATCAATTTTTAGCTGAGGACCCCACTTCCCTCCCACAGCAGAATAGGCATTTACTTTATCTTGAACTTCCTTATGAATCTTTTCAAGCAGTGCTAACTTTTCGTCCGTCGCCATAGCCACATTCCCCGCTCACCCGAAAGACGTATTCACTCATGATTTTGTCTTATAAATTACTATCTGGCTATGAAAACGTCCATTTTTAGCTTGCAGAAGAATCACGTTATACGGCGAACACCGGTCACCGACAGAACAGTCAACCTCCTACCACCGTCATGAAGTATAAACTCATCGGCGCTTTAAGCTTTGGCCGGATGAGCCGCCAGATGTAATGAGGATACTCACCGCCACTCACTTCCCGTACCGCGCCACCACCGGCGCATACAGGTCCCACACCTGTCGGTCGCGCACCGACCGCAGCAGCTTCACATACTCGGCATGGCTCCAGGCCAGCGGCGTGGCGCTGTTGGTCCCCTCACCCAGACGATAGCCCTTGGGCATGACGCCGACCCCGTCCCACACCTGCTCGGGGATCATCATCCCTTCATTGGCGAACTTCTCCATGCCGCGGACATAGGTCATGCGGATGCTGTCCAGTTCCGCCGCCGTCACGCCGCCCGGCTTGGCGCTGGCACGGGCCAGCTCATAATGCCCGCGCTCACCGGTGAAGATGGGCCAGACACGCCCGCGCTGCCCCGCCCCCATGCCGCCTTTCAGCTCGCCCGTGCCGTAATTGCCGCCATTGCGGATATCCTCGCCATAGCCGTCATTGCCATAACGGCGCCAGCCGGGATATGTCGCCGGATCGCCCGCAAACTTGAACTCGTACTTCACGCGGAAATGGTCGGGGATGGACATGTCGTCCAACTCGCCCAGGCTATCCACAATGCTCTCGGCATTGGGGGCACGCACACCGTAGCGCACCAGTTCCAGGAACCCGCCATCCAGATAGACATTCTCCGTCAGGCCCTGCTGCCCATTGGCAGCATTCACCGGCCCCTTGTCATTGGGATTGTCGTTCTGGTTGACGCGCAGGAAGTAGCGGCCATTGCCATAGGTACCGGTCGTCGTGAACATCCGCGCCTCGATGGCGCTATTGATGGCATCTGCGGTCGCGCGATAGGTCTTGGCGTCTTCTGCCTGGCCCAACTTGTCGGCGATTTCCGCCGCACTGATCAGGCCCGCCACGATGGCGGCGGTGGTGGAGGGCGAATGGCCCGGCTGTTCTTCCCAGCGTTCCTGCTGGCTGTTGGGCGGGGTGATGGTGGCCTTGTTCCAATCCAGCCCGATCTTGCCGCCCTTGACCAGGAAGTCTGCCGCCGGCTTCAACATGGTCGGGTACATGGCCTTCAGGCTGGCCTCATCCACCAATCCCGCCTGCCACAGCTTCCAGCCCAGCATGATCGGCATGGCCGTCTGGTCCAGCTGCACACCGACCCATTCGATGGTGCCATCGACATGGGTTTTCTGCAGGAACCAGCCATTGGCGCCCTTGTTGCCCTTGGTCTGGGCCGACACCTGCACCGTCTTCAGATAGTTGAAGGCGGCCAGCGGTGTATCCTTGTCGCCCTGCGCCAGCAGCGCCATGGCGCATTGATAGAAATCGCGCGGCCAGACGGCCTTGTACCCGGTGGCCAGCTTCTCAGTCGATACCGTGTCGCCCCACGGCGCCGACAGGGACGCGATCAACGCGCCGGCATAGGTCTTATCCTCTTGTGCCTTCAACACCAGGGCCGACACAAAGGCTAGGCTGCCGCCATCGGTGGCCATGGCCGCCAAATCCTTCAGCGGGGCCAGACCCTCGATATAATCTTCCCAGCCCACGGCCTCGCCCTGGCCGTTGAATTTCGCCAGCGTCTCGGCATAGCCGGCCTTCAGGCTGGCATCGGCCACGGCAGCGGCGGCGGCCCGATCGGCCCCGAACGCGACGACTACATCATAGCTGGCCTCCTGCCCGGCGGTCAGGGCCGGCAATTCACCCGCCAGCGCCACATTGCCCGCCTTGGACCCCGTGGTGTCATAAACGGTCAGCGCCCCGTCTTTGCGCAACTGGCTCAACCCGTCCGACGCGCCGACAAAGCCGACGCTGGCCTTCACAAACGGCTTATCCGCCTTGATGACCAGGCTGTGCCTGCCCTCCACGGCGTTCAACGTGCCACCAACCGTATCGGCCTTGTCATTGCTGCCCGTGCCTGCCATCTGCGGATCGGCCAGCAGCACGGGCGTGATCCCCGTCTTCAGCGCGCGGAAAATGGTGCGCACGAACAACGTGTCGCGGTCGGGATCGGTGAAGACATGCTTTTCGATCTCATACCGGCCCTGGCGATCACGGTTGACGATCCGGTAGGCCAGCGACAGGGGCCGCCCAGCGGCATCCTTGTGCAGATAATCGACATGGGTTTCCATGTCGTCATATTCGGTATGGACGAACCCGTCGCCCTTCACGGCAAATTGCAGCTCGCGAAGCTGCGCCTCATGGATCATGCCCTGCATGGTCTCGGTGATGACACCATGGGCAAGCGAGAACCAGACCTTGGACACCGGCCCCGTCACGCCGCCATCCTGATAGCGGCCCTTCACATAGGCCTCATAGGAGGTGCCGATCCCGTCCTTGCCGGCATAGGAAAAGGTGGGCTTGGCCCCCGGCGCACCCGGTGCGGTCGCGGCCAGGGCCGTCCCACACATCAACAGGGCGGCAAGGGTGCCAGTGACGGTGAGGGCGGTGCTGCGCAAGGTCCTGGTCATGTCTCTCCCCAATCCAACCGATTATGGCCCCGGCTTCGTGGCCGTGGCGCTTGAGGAGAATAGATCGGGTATCAACGCCGGTTTTACCGGCTGAATACGTATGTTGTGCGCTGCGAAGCGTGCCGAAATACGTATGCGAACGGGCGGCACCACGCCGCCCGCCCCGCACCTTACTTCGTCATATCCAGAACATAGACCTGCCCGATCTCCACCACCTGTTTGGCACCGGCGATCTGAAAGCCCAGGACGCCCTTGCCGGCATCTATGGCCATGTTGGACCGCATCTTAACCTGATGCAGTTTCCAATCGGGTCCAACCGACAGCATATTGTCACCGAACCCGGCATAGGGGGCGGCGTTCTCCTGCATCCGCAACCCGATGCGCCCCTTGGCGTCCGGGGTTTCCGCCGAAATGGTGCGGGCCCAAAAGGCGACCGTGATGTCCCGATCGGGCGCGATGGCGGCGACCAGCGGCACCGACACGCCAATATTGTACGGCTTCCCATCCGCCGCCGGGCTGCTGACCCGCAAGGCATAGCCGCCGCCGGCATCGGGTGTTTCCACCTTGGCATGGCTCTGGTTGGCGCCATAGACGGGCCAGTCGATGCTGGCGGCATCATTCAGCAGCTTGCCGGGCAGACCCTGCGGCACCGGCATCCTGATGGATGTGGCCCCGCCGCCGCCGGCGCTTGCCGCCACCGCCTTCATGCCCATATCCAGAACGAAGATCTGCCCGATCTCCACCACCTGTTTGGCGGCAGCCACCTGAAAGCCCAGGACGGCCTTGCCGGGATCGACGCTGATGCTGGCCTGGGCCTTCACCTCATACATTTTCCACTCCGGCCCAATGGCCAGCATCGTATCCCCGAACCCGCTATAGGGCGCCTCGTTCAACTGCAACCGCAGGCCCAGCTTGCCATTTCCATCCGGCGTGTCGGCTGAAACCGTGCGGGCCCAGAAGGCCACCGTGATGGCTTGGCCCGGCGTGAAGCCCGCCGTCAGGGGCACGTTGATACCGATACTGTGCGCCGCCTCCGACGCGGATGGCGACGTCACCTGCATCGCGGCCCCGCCACCGATGCCCGGCGTCTTCACCCGCTTGTTCTTCTGCCCCTGGCCATAGACGGTCCAGTCCAGCACCGTCGGATCATTAATCAGCTTGCCCGGCAGTTGCGCCTGCAGCGCGGCCAGGGCCGCCGCATCCGCCATCGCCCGCGTGGGCACAGCAATCCCACCACCCGCCAGCAGGGCAAATGCCACCACCGGCAGGACCCAACGCTTCCCGCACATGTTTCCTCCCTTATCCCGTTCACCGGGTTCTTGGACAGGAGCAGTAAAGCGTTCCTTTGGACCTGGATCAATCAAAAATGTGAGCGCTATCATCTACAGCGGGATGCGAACTCATGCCACCCGGCTCTTCCCATAAATAGCGCACCCTTGGATACTTTAATCCTATGAGAATTTACTTATATAATTTCCACCAAAAATCAGGAAATGCAGGCCACTCCTGACCACGGATTTGTCATACATGTCCACCTGTTGGCCAACCAACCTGACAACGCTGGCAATTCTCACCGCCGCCCCAACCGCTCCACGATGCCGGCATGGCGGCGCAGGTCCAGGCGGTAATTGCGCATGATGAACATGGCGGCCAGGATACCGGCCAGCGGGATAACCCCCATCACCACGCGCAGGCCCGCCTCTGACGCCTCCCCCTGCCCCTTGGTCACGTCAAACCCGTGGAAAACCGCGGCCATCAGCAGGCCTGACAGGCCCAGCGCAGCTTTTTGCAGAAAGGCGGCCAGTCCGAAAATCTTGCCCTCGTCGCGGCGCCGGAACCGCCATTCGCTCCAATCCACGGTATCGGGCAGCATGGCCCAGATGCACACGGCATAGGCGGTATGGCCCGCACAGGCGACGGCCAGCGGGATGAACCCGCCCCAATAGCTCCATTCCGGCATGACTGCGAATCCGAGAGAGCCGATGGCGAACAATGTGCCCCCCACCATGAAGCCCGTTAGCTTCTCCGTCCGCCGGATCAACCAGACCCAAAGCGGCACGCACAGCACATTGATGGCCCCGAACAGGGCCATGGCCTGATCGGCGCGGCTCATGTCGCCAATGCCATATTTGAAGAAATACAGGTAGTTACGGGCCTGCAACGGCACCATGATCTGGGAAATCAGGATACAGAGGTAAAGCTGCACCGTCGGCCCGCCGCGCCGGACCAGCGCCAGAAAGCCCTTCAGATCGTCCCAAAAGCCCTCATTCCGCGCCATGCGCGACGCCGCCACCGGCTGTTCCCGCACGATCAGGAAACACAGGACAAAGGCAACCGCCGACACCGCGCCGATGATGGCCGCAGCGGCTGCATAGCCCTGGGCACCGTCCAGATCGGCGAACTGCTTGGCCAGAACCGGCATCATCCAGGAGACCACCGCCCCACCCAGAAAGGCGAACTGCATGCGCCATCCGGTAAGCGATGTGCGCTCGTCGGCGTTACTGGTCATGCGGGCCGACAGGCTGGAATAAGGGATGGCCACCACCGTATAGGTGGTGCGCAGCAGCATATGTGTGGCCAGCCCATACATCACCGCCGCCGGTCCGGTGAAGCCCGGCGCCGTGAAGGCCAGGGCCAGACTGGCCGCCAGCGGCACCGCGCCAAACAGCAGATAGGGCCGGTGGCTACCCCAACGCCCGCGCGTGCGATCGGCGATCAGGCCCATGATCGGGTCGGTGATCCCGTCCCACAGGGCCGCTACAAAGAAGGTGACGCCCGCCCAGACGGGCGACAGCCCCATGTTCTCTGTCTGGAAAAAGGTCAGGAACAGGCCCATCCCCTGCCAATGCAGGTTCAGACCGAAATCCCCCAGCCCATAGCCGAATTTCCGGCCCAGGCTCAATGTGCCAGCCTTACTCTCCAACGGCTTGTCCTCCCAGGGACGCCCCGGTAGCGGTGGTTTCCACCTGTCCCCGGGGCTTCTTGTTAGTCATCACTGAACATGCTTGGCATCGTTCTGCCAAGACCGTTTACGAAATTACCCGATCTTCCCCCTTTTCTTGTTGCATCATTACGGATTTCGGCAGAAAACAAACCGTTCATGCAAAACGGTGTCGACAGCGTTGTCAATTTCTGCGACATGTCGGGACAAAGCAAAATATGGGGAGGTCGCCTTGGCGCAGTCCGGTCCTATTGCCGCATCCGGGGGGGACGGTACGTTCCCGGTGGCCCGTTCGATGCTGCCTTTCACCTTCATGCTGTTCTTCGTCGTGGGTTTCGTGACCGTTCTGGTCGATCCGCTGGTGGCAAAGTTCAAGGCAGCCTTCAGCCTGGGCTATGCTGAGGCGATGCTGACGCAGTTCTGCTATTTCCTGGCCTATTTCCTGATCTCCCTGCCGGCCAGCCGCGTGCTTGACCGTCTGGGCTATCTGCGCGGCGCCATTGTCGGCTTCGTCACGGTCGGCCTGGGCATCCTTTTGTTCGTGCCCGCCATCGAGATTGCGCAATATTGGGTGTTCCTGTTGGCCCTGTTCATCATCGCCACCGGCGTGACGATGATCCAGGTGGTGATGAACCCGCTGACCTCGGGTCTGGGTTCGCCGGAAACCGCGCCGCAGCGTCTGACCCTGGCGCAGGCCTTCAACTCGGTCGCCACCTTCATCGGCCCGCTGCTGGCCGGCGCCATCATCTTTGATGCCGTGACGGAGGTTGTGCCCGCCGGGGAGGGATCGGCCACCACCATGCTGCGCGTTCTGGAAACGCCCTGCATCGTGCTGGCCGGCATGATGTTCGCGGTGGCCGCCTTGTTCTGGGCGCTGCGCGGCAAGGAAACGGTGGTGCGTCGGGAGACGGCCCACTGGCACATGCCGTCGCTGAAGGAAAATCCGCGTCTGGCCTTCGGCGCGCTCTGCATCTTCGTCTATGTCGGTGCGGAAGTGGCCATCGGCTCGCTGATGATCAATTATCTGGGTCTGGAAAGCACCCTGGGCCTGACCGAGGAACAGGCGACCAAATATCTCGCCTTCTATTGGGGCGGGGCCATGGTCGGTCGTTTCATCGGCTCTGCTGCCATGTCGAAGATCGCGCCGTCGAAGGTGCTGGCCTTCTGCGGTATCATGACCGCTCTTCTGGCCGCCATCTCGGGCTTCACCACGGGTCCGGTCTCGGCCTACACCGCCATCGCCATCGGCCTGTTCAACTCCATCATGTTCCCCACCATCTTCTCGCTGTCGGTGAAGGACATGGACGACCAGACGCCCGCCGCATCGGGCCTGCTCTGCCTGTCCATCGTCGGTGGGGCCGTGGTGCCGGTGCTGACGGGTCTGTTCGCCGATGCCACCAACCTGCATCTGTCCATGATCGTGCCGGTTGCCTGCTATCTGGTGATCGTGGCCTTCGGCCTGAAATGCACCAACGGTTCGCTGGAAAACGGCTACGGTCGCGTGCGGTGACCGGGTCCGGGCGGTACGCTGGTGGCGGGGTCTTCCAACCCCGCCACCTTTGCGGCTTTTGATAGTGGACCCGGCAACCGAATAAGCAGACAATTGCACCGGTCAAACCGGGAGATTCAGTGAAAATGGCGCAGTCGCATCGCAAGCCGACGATCAACGACGTCGCGGCCCTGGCCGAAGTGTCGATCAAGACCGTCAGCCGCGTGATGAACAAGGAACCGAACGTCCGCGACGTGGTGCGCCAGCGGGTGCAGGCGGCTATCACGCAGCTGGGCTATCAGCCGTCCCTGTCGGCGCGCAGCCTGGCCGGCGAACGCTCCTTCCTGATCGGCCATTTCTATGGCGATACCGGCGGCCAATATACGCACGATATTCAGCTGGGCATGCTGAACCGCTGCCGCGCGGCGGGGTATCATTTACTGATCGAGGAAATTGCCTATAACGCCCCGGATGTGGAGGAACGCGCCGCCGCCCTGGTCAATCAGGTGCGCATGGCCGGCGTGGTCCTGACCCCGCCCGTGACCGACAATCCCATCGTGCTGGGCGTGCTGCAACGGGCCGGCGTGCCCTATGTCCGCATCGCACCTGACCGCGATATCGACACCTCGCCCATCGTCCGCATCGACGAATGGAAGGCGACGCGCGACCTGACCGAACATCTGATCAATCTGGGCCACCGGCGCATCGGCTTCATCAAGGGCAAGGCTCAGCATGCTGCCACGCGCCTGCGCTATGCCGGCTTCTGCGAGGCGCTGGCCGATCACGGTCTGGCCCCCATGCCCGACCTGATCGAGGTGGGTGAATTCAACTACGCCTCCGCCCTGCCCGCCGCCACGCGCCTCTTGGAACGGACCGACCGGCCCACAGCCATCCTGGCGTCCAACGACGAGATGGCCGCCGCTACTCTGGCCGTGGCGCATGGCATGGGCATCACCGTGCCCGAACAGCTTTCGGTGGTCGGGTTCGATGACATGCCCATTGCCACCATGGTCTGGCCACAGCTGGTGACCATCCGCCAGCCCGTGATCCAGATGGCAGAGGCCGCAGCCGATATTCTTCTGGAACTGATCAAGCGCAAGGATGCGGGCGTGTGGGAGAACCCCATGCCACACCGGCAGCTTGACCATTCGCTCATCATCCGCGGGTCCACCGGCCCGGCCCCCGGCCAGCCCGGTGCCGCCCTGCGCCCTGTGCGCAGTGCCTGACGCTTCGTGAAACCAAACCTATCTCCGCCTGCCTGGAATGACACCATGACCGACGGTACCGCCCCTTTCCTGATCGCCGATATCGGCGGCACCAACGCCCGCTTCGCCCTGGTTGGGCCAGCCGGCGCCCCCTACAATGAACAGGTGCTGCGCTGCGCCGATTATCCCACCTTGCAGGATGCGGCCTTCACCTACCTGAAGATGCAGGATCTGGTGGGCAAGGTGCAGGTTGCCACCTTCGCCGTCGCCTCCCCCGTGACGGGCGACCTGATCCGTATGACCAATCTGGCCTGGGAATTCTCGATCAAGGCTGTGGCCCATGATCTGGGTCTGGCCCGCCTGGACCTGATCAACGACTTCACCGCCGTGGCACTGGGCATTCCGGAACTGAAGCCGGAAGATTACGTGCAGGTGGGTGAAGGCGATCCCATTTCCGGCGCCCCCATCGCGGTGCTGGGGCCGGGATCGGGTCTGGGCGTCTCCGCCCTGGTGCCTGACAGCGCTGGACATTTCACGGCACTGGCAACAGAGGGCGGGCATGTCACCATGGCCCCCATCACCGACCGCGAAAGCGCCGTCCTGGGACAGTTGCGCAAGCAGTTCGAACATGTCTCCGCCGAACGCCTCGTCTGCGGCCCCGGCCTCGTGAACCTCTATGAGACGCTCTGTTTCCTGGACGGGGTGGAACATGAAAAGCTGACCGCCGCCGACATCTCCGACCGGGCCGTGGGCAAGCGTGATGCGATCTGCGTGGAGGCGCTGGACATGTTCTGCGCCATGCTGGGCAGCGTGGCTGGCAATCTGGCCCTGTCGCTGGGCTCCCGCGGCGGCGTCTTCATCGCCGGCGGTATCATCCCCCGCTTCATGGGCTGGTTCCAGCACAGCCGCTTCCGCAAGCGCTTCGTGGAAAAGGGCCGCATGCGTTCCTTCCTCGGCCCCATCCCCACCTATGTCGTCACCCACCCCTACCCGGCCTTCCTGGGCCTGGCCGCGCATGTGCGGCGCGTGGGGGGGTAACCGGAATTCCGCGCCGCTCATCCGGCGCGGATCGTCTCCAATGCCTTGACCAAAATCGACATTTTGCTTGCCCGCTTCTTCGATCCGGGCCGGTCGAAAGAACCCAGCCACCGGTCGATCGCGCCCGACCTGTCCAGCGCCTGCCCCTCACCGGTCAGGTCGCTGAGCATGATCACCGTCTCCTCCAAGGGCACATCGGTGAGGTCCTTGGCGACCAGCCCGTTCCCGGTCAGGAATGACCTCAGGGCGCCGTAAATCTCGCTGATCTGGACATACCAACTCTCGTCCCGGATCCAGATGGCGGGATCACCTGGATGCTGACACTTCACGATGCGCGACAGCTTCACCGGCATATTG
>JAEMSB010000053.1:4610-14024 GCA_016463045.1 Niveispirillum sp. | reverse complement strand
GCCTATACCTATACCGACCTGTTGCAGTTCGTGGGCCCAGTGCAGACGGGCCTACGCGACCTGTTCGGCTGGCGGCGGGCCGATTACTGGTTCCCGGACATCCGCTCCCTGGGTGGGGCCATCGCGGTCCTGTCCTTTGTCCTTTACCCCTATGTCTACCTGCTGGCCCGCGCCGCCTTCCTGGAACAGTCGGTCTGTGTGCTGGAGGTGGCGCGAACCTTGGGCGCGGGGGCTTGGCGCAGCTTTGCGCGCGTCGCCCTGCCGCTGGCCCGGCCTGCCATCGCCGCCGGCCTGGCGCTCTCCATGATGGAGGTGCTGGCCGATTTCGGGACGGTGCAGTATTTCGCCGTCGATACCTTTACCACTGGCATCTACCGCACCTGGTTCGCCATGGGGGAACCGGTGGCGGCGGCACAGTTGGCGTCCGTTCTGATGCTGTTCGTCATGGCGCTGGTGGTGATGGAACGGACCAGCCGGGGGCGGGCGCGGTACTTTCACTCCACGGGCCGTTACCGCGTGCTGCCCTCATACCGGCTGCGGGGCATGCGGGCGGGGGCGGCGCTGGTGGCGTGCCTGCTGCCCTTGCTGCTGGGTTTCGTGGTGCCCGTCATCCTGCTGCTGCATATGGCCGTGACGGAGGGGGACAGCCTGTTTGCCGACAGCTTCCGGCAACTGGCGGGCAATTCCTTCGTGCTGGCCGGCATCACCTCGGTCCTGGCGGTGGCGCTGGCCGCGCTGGTCGCCTATGGCCTGCGGCTGCGGCCCACGCCGATGCTGAAGGGCGCGGCGCGGGTGGCGGCCATGGGCTATGCCGTGCCGGGCAGTGTGATCGCCGTAGGGATCCTGATCCCCGCCGCGCATGTCGACAACGCCCTGGACGGGATCATGCGTGGCTATTTCGGTGTGTCGACCGGTTTGATCCTGTCGGGCACCATCGTCGCCATCGTCTATGCCTATCTGGTGCGGTTCTTGGCCGTGTCCTTCAACACCGTGGAGGCCAGCCTGTCCAAGATCCGCCCCACCATGGATCAGGCGGCCCGCATCCTGGGCCAGACGCCGGGCAAGACATTGCTGAAGGTGCATACGCCCATCATGCGTGGCAGCCTGCTGACGGCGGCCCTGCTGGTCTTTGTCGATGTCATGAAGGAATTGCCGGCCACGATGATCGTGCGGCCCTTCAATTTCGACACGCTGGCCGTGCGCGTCTATACGCTGGCCAGTGATGAACGGCTGGCGGAGGCCAGTACGCCGGCGCTGGCCATTGTGGCCGTCGGCATCATCCCCGTCATCCTGCTGTCGCGTGCCATCGCGAAAAGCCGACCGGGGAACGAGGGCTAAAACAAAAAACCCCACCGCAGGGCGGTGGGGTTTTTGCGGGGATAGGTCCCGATTACTTGCCCGTGAGAATGCGGTCCACCAGTTCCTTCACCGTCGGTACAAAGCCATTCGCGTACCAGGGGTCCTGGGCGAAGCGATAGGCATTGTGGCCGGCGAACATCAGCTGATGCTCGCAATCATCCGAATGGCTGATGTTCTGCAGGGTCTTCTGGATGCAGAAGGAACGCGGATCGGCGCGGCGGCCCGTAGTGCCTTCCTCATTCTGCGACCAGTTGGAAAAGGCGCAGGCCGATAGGCAGCCCATGCAATCCACCTGATCCTTCAGGATGGCGCGCGCACTATCGGGCGTCACGAAGATCAGGGTCGTATCCGGGGTCTTCAGGGCCTGGGTATAGCCCTCTGCCACCCAACCCTCGGCATGGGCCTTGTCGGCGGCGGTCAGATAGACGGGGCGGCCGCGCGGGCCGATGGCGAATTCCACCGTCAGTTCGCCCACCGGCTCCGTCGCGAAGGCCACCTGCCGTTCGGACCGCAGGCGCAGATCCTCCAGGAACGGGTTGCGCACGGCGGACGAATAGAAGCCCGTGGGCGAGAATTTGTTCAGATAGACGTCGCCCGCCTTCAGGGTGAGAAGCTTCTGCTTCCAGGCGTCCGAAATCGGGCTCTCCTTGGTCAGCAGCGGGCGGGTCCCGAACTGGAACGCGATCGGGCCGATTTCCGGGTTGTCCAGCCAGTGATCCCATTCCTCCAGCCACCAGACACCGCCTGCCATGACGATGGGCGTCTGGGTCAGGCCGAAACTGTTCATCATCTGGCGCAGGGCCGCGACGCGGGGATAGGGATCTTCCGGCTTCTGCGGGTCTTCGCTGTTGGACAGGCCGTTATGGCCGCCGGCCAGCCACGGATCCTCATAGACCACGCCGCCCAGATTGCTGGGGAACTTGTTATAGGCGCGCAGCCACAGGGCGCGGAAGGCGCGGGCTGAGCTGACGATGGGATAGTAGTGCACACCATGGCGCACGGCGATTTCCGCCACGCGGTAGGGCATGCCGGCCCCACAGGTTACGCCATGGACCAGGCCCTTAGCGCCTTCCAGGATGCCTTCCAGGATCTCTTCGGCCCCACCCATTTCCCACAGCACATTGACATGCAGACGGCCATTGCCGTTCGATGTTTCATGCGCGATGCGGGCTTGGGTGATGCCGCCCTTGATGCCATAAGCGATCAGTTCATGGTGGCGTTCGCGGCGGGTACGGGTGTGATAGACCTGTTCAACCGGGTTACCATTCTCGTCATAGCTGTCGGCATTGACGCCGGAGAAGGTGCCGATGCCGCCAGCGGCGGCCCAGGCCCCTGCACTTTGCCCATTCGATACGGCGATGCCTTTCCCACCTTCGACCAGGGGCAGCACTTCCTTGCCGGACATGAACAGGGGCTTCAGCGCCTTCACCGTACTTCCTCCGAAAGACCAACCAATACCGGCCCCGCCGCCATCGCAGGCCCGGGTTCACCAGGGGTGCATATAGGAAAAGATATCGGAGCGAAAGAGGGGGGGTGGCCCGCTTGATCACATTATGTTTACCTAACGGAAGGTGACATCGGTAACGTCGGAGCTAAACCCATGACTGACAAGGACCGTAACGGGCAGGTCACGCCCTGCCTGCGCTATCGGGACGCGCCCGCCGCCATTGCCTGGCTGGGCCGTGTGCTGGGCTTTACCGAACAGCTGGTCGTGCCGGGCGAGGATGGGAGCATCTCACATGCCCAGCTGGTGCTGGGCCAGGGGATGGTCATGCTGGGCAGCGACCGGGAGGATATGTACGGGTTCCGGGCCCCCGGCCCCGACGGGTCAGGCGTGGCACTGAACTGCTTCATCATCACCGATATCGACGCTGCCTATGCCCGCGCGGTTGCGGCGGGGGAGAAGGCGCTGGAAGGCGGGATCACCGAGACGCCCTACGGGTCGCGCGCCTTCACCCTGCGCGACCCGGAAGGCCATCTATGGCACCTGGGGACCTATGATCCGTGGAAAGGGTGATTACCCCCCGTACGCCCGGCGGAACCCTTCGGTCACCTTGGCGATGAAACCGGGGTCGCGGTCACGCCAGTAGCGGGGGTCGGCGATCATCCGGTTCAGGTCGCCCATCCCCTCGCCCCCGCCATCGCCGGTTCCGGGGCGCAGCACCTTGGGTTCGCCGCCGCCATCGGCCATCAGCCGGTGCAGCGCCATCACCCCGTCCGCCGTGCCCGACAGGGCCGACAGAAGCGGGGCCGGCAGGTTGCGCTGTCCCCAGGCCAGGATCTGGCCCGACAGGTCGCGCCACTTCTCCTCGCCCCCGAAATGGCCGATCAGCTTTTCCAGCTCCGCCTCGGCCTGATAGCCCTCCGCCATCTCCTGCAAGAGGGGCAGTAGCTTTTCAGCGGCCAGATCATAGAGAAGCTGGGCCTGTTCGGGCGTGTAGCCGGCGCTGTGCAGGCGGGTATTGATCTCCGTATCCGGTTCGAACAGGCCATGGTCGCAGCGGATGCAGTATTCATCCGCACTGGCCGGCACGCCCAGCAGCGACAGGGCCTTGGCCTTCTCCGCCGACGGGTCGGGCGGGGTGGACAATTTGCGCTCCAGCTCCTGATAGGATTTCAGCAGCGCGTCGACGCGGATGGTGCCCGCGTCCGGGTCCCAGAATTTCACAGGCACATGGTCGGGACGGGTTGCGGATTCGGTGGTCTGGGTAACGTCCATGATGGGTTCCTTATGGATGGGTCAGGGGAGAGCCGGCAGAGGGGAAAGGCCGCCGCGCGCGGCGAGGCCGCGCAGCGCGAGGACAAGCGCCCGCTGCCCCTCTAGGTGGCGCAGCCGCGCCTCCGTCACGTCGGGGCCGGGGCTGGTGGTCAGGGTGGTACGGGTCAGGTGCGACAGCAGCAGATGCCCGTCGGCGGTGGCGAACAGCCGGGCGCAGGCCACGGCCAGCCGGTCTTCCACCTCCGGGATGGGGTCAGAATTTATGCCCGTCCAGGGCCAGCCGGGATCAGCCATCCGTGGCCTCCACCACCGGCAGCGGCCGGATCAGCACCGGCGGCACGCCCGCCGCATCGGCCAGGAACCGGGCGCAGGCCGGCAGATCGACGACGGACAGGGCATCCGGTCCTAGGCTGGACACGGTTTCCAACCAGCGCAGCGTCGCCTCTGCATCGCGCTGCGCCTGGGCACGGGCCAGCGGCGACAGGATGCGGATCTGCACCTGCCGCCCATCGGCGGCGATATCAGGCACCAGGCCCCGGCGGCGCAGGATGGACAAGCAGCGCCGTACCAGCGGTACCAGCAGCTCCGATTGCAGCCGCCCGAAAGTGGCACCCAGCAGCCGCGCCACCTCCGCCCCCCGCTCCAGCACCTCTGTCGCCGTCATGCGCGGCCCCGCAACGGGGGCCAGCCGGTCGGCCAGCAGGGCATGGCGGATGCGGGCGCGCAGATCATCCAGCACCAGCTGACTGACATCGAACCGCCCCGGACTGGCCAGCGGTGTCAGCCCCGCCGACCCCACGGCCTTGGGAATAATGGTGCCGGGCACCAGCCGGATGGTGCCGGGGTTCAAGACCCCGTCATCATCCGCCTGCCAGATGCCGGTGACGGCGATGGAGGCGTTTTTCAGGACCAGTTCGACCACCTTGTTGGCGGTCTTGATATCGGGCAGGGCCTTCATCACGGGGCTGCGGCCATAGGTTTCGCCCGGTGCCTTCAGCCAGCGGAAGGCGATGAAGGGCATCTCGGCAAAGCGGCCATCGGCCAGCAGCACCGGGTCGCCGTCCTCCAGCACGATGCGCCAGCGCCAGCCGGCCCCTTCGGCCATCACCGCCTCGATGATGGGGAAGCGCCGGGCGGGGTCGGCGGCACCATCGCGCTTGACCGCATCGGGAATGCGATCTATGGCAACACGGGCCGCCAGTTCGGCCAGGGTCAGGCGCTGGCGGCGGTAAAGCTGGTCCAGCCGGCCCTCCTCCCCCTCCTCCAGCACCAGATCGGACAGGGGCACGGCGGTGAAGCGCAGGGCGGATGGGGCGCCGGGCGTTGCTTCTTCCACCAGCAGGCAGCCGGTTCCACCCGTCACCACATCCAGAAAGGCCTGATGCGCCTCCACGGCGAAGTTGGAGCGGTCGATCTGGGCATGGAATGCCTCCGATGCCTCCAGCAGCAGTGGCGCCAGGGCATCGGCCAAGTCGGCATCCAAGGCCGGGCCGGGCATCAGCCCCATCCAGCGCGACCAGGGCGGCGTCAGCTGCGCCAGCAGCGAGGCTGCCAGTTGATCCACGGCATCGGCGGCGGTGGCGTCATAGAGACGGTCGCCGCGCCGGGTGCCGGCGGTGGCCCCGTTCTCAAAGGCCGCATGCTGAGGCAGGGCATGCTCATAACATTCCCGCCAGAGCGGTTCCCAATTGGCCCGCCGCGCGGCGGCACGGGCGTAACGGTCCAGAAGAAAGGCGGCTTGCGGATCGGATTTCGGGCTGTCGGCGGTGTGGGGCAGGGGACTGTCCATGGATCATTCCCCCAGCAGGGTTTTGCGGGCCGGTGCCAAGGCACCGGGGGCCAGCACGCCGCGCCAGCCGGTCAGGACCGTGCCCGCCCGGCCCGTGGTCCGGCGCAGCAGGCTTTGCTCACCCGCCGTGGGGCCGGTGACGGTACTGGCCGGGGGGACGACGGTTGCGGGTGTGGCGACCGCAGGTGTGGCGACCACCGATGGGGCGGCAGCGGCCACGGCGGCGCCGCGTGGTTTGGGGGCGGAGACGAGACGGGCCAAGATCGAAGGTTCCTTCCTGGTTTTCCGGGGAATGGAGGGATCGCCGCCCAGATGGCGGTAGAGCTGCCAGGGCGTCAGGATCAGTGGGGCGCGGATGCCCAGAATGCGTTTGGCCACCGACACGCAGGTCAGCGGCGTGAATGGCCATTGCGTGGGCAGGGGCGGATGTAGCGGGCTTTCCAGCACGTGGTGGCCGCGCATGCGGAACCAGGCGGCCAGATCGGTGTCGGGCGGCAGCGGGTGGTATTCCACCTCCAGCAGGGTCGATAGCGGATCGATGGTGATCCAGCCGCCCGGCGCCGGCAGCGCCACGAACACATGCCGGAAACCGGGTTTCAGCCCACGCAGCCAGGCAATCTCCGTCTCATGACAGAAGACCAGCAGGGCCGGCCCCCTCATGCCACGATACCCTTCTCGTGCAGGACCGGGGCCAGAACGGCAAAGGCCTCGCACCAGATTGTGTGATCGCGCATTTCCCGCCGGCATTCCGGATCGGGCGCGAATTGCCGGCGGCCATAATGGGCCAGGACCAACAAATGATCGCGCAGCAAACGGCGCTTGCGGTGCAGCCGGTCCAGAGTGCGCAGGATGTCCAGCGGCTCACAGGGGCGGTTCACCAGCCCCTGCCCTGCCCGGATGCGGGCACCGGCCTGCCGCGCCTCATTGGCCATGATGAACCAGAACCACGCCTCTTCCGCGCTATCGAACGGGGTGGTGGGCGGTGGCGGCGGGATGCGTGCGGTGCGCGGGTGCGGGCCGGGGCTGCGGGAAAGGGGCTGTGCCGTCATGTCGGGGACTCCAAGGGTATTTAAGGAATATTTCCCTTAAAACGACATGCTATAATTCCTATGTCAAGATATAAGTGAAAATTATCCTAGGGACAGGGGTGGGCGTTTCTGGGATAAGACTCCCATGCTCAAGCATGCAGACATATGGCGGGCCATCGATCGGCTGGCGCAGCGACATGGCCTCTCCGCCTCCGGACTTGCCAAGCGCGGCGGTTTGGACCCGACCACCTTCAACAAGTCCAAGCGCATGACGCCGGATGGCAAGCTGCGCTGGCCTTCCACGGAAAGCATCGCCAAGGTGCTGGAAGCGACGGCCAGCAGCTTCACCGACTTTGTCGGTCTGACGGGTGATGGTACGGGCCCTGGTGACGCGCCGGCGGGGGCCGGAACCGCTGCTTCGCTGCGGCGTGTGCCTGTCATCGGCTATGCCCAGGCCGGCAATGATGGCTATTTCGATGATGCCGGCTATCCTGCCGGCAATGGTTGGGACGAGCTTGAATTTCCACACGTCACCGACGATCACGCTTACGCGCTGGAAGTGTCGGGCGACAGCATGGAGCCCGTCTATCGTGACGGCGATATCATCATCATCTCGCCCGCTGCGTCTGTCCGCCGGGGGGACCGGGTTGTGGTCCGCACCCGCGATGGTGAGGTAATGGCCAAGCAGTTGGCCCGCCAGACGGCCAACCGGCTGGAACTGGTCTCGCTCAACCGCGCGCATCCCGACCGGTCGCTGGCCATGGCGGACGTGTCCTGGATCGCCCGCATCATGTGGGCCAGCCAGTAGTAGGCTCCCCCTTTTTGACCCCCTAACTCTTGTGGTGCATCCGATTCGTTTCCCGTTCCGGCGACTCGAGTCGCAGGCACAGGGACAGAGTCGGATGTGGCGACTCTTCTGTCCTAGGAATAAAAGCATTGACGCTGCGCTTGGGGCTGACATAGGCTGTTTTCAGCAGCCTGTTCCTGCCGGAGTCGCACCCATGTCTTCCCTGATCCCCGTTGAAGCATCTGAAAACTCTGATGCTCTGGCCTGTTTACAGATGCGCTATGACGGACGCCTGCCGCGTCGTGCGCGTCTCGTCGCACTGGTTGGTGGGGATGACGTCCTATGTTCCTGGGCGGAGCAGGCGCGTGGGGATCGGTTGCTGGCGCAATGTGCCGGGGCGCGACTGGCGCTGGCCCGGCGGCGGCGGCAGTTGCCGGCGGCCCGGATTGGTGATGATCCCTGGCTGCGGCGTCTCACAGGGGCCTTGCGCACGGCGCGTGATGGTGCGGTGGCGGCGCTGGGCGAGATGCGCTGATCTTCCGCGACGGTGATGTTACAGCCAGCCGCGCTTGCGGAAGTACCAGAGCGGCAGGACGGCGGACAGCACCATCAGGCCCAGTGCCAGCGGATAGCCGAAGCTCCAGTCCAGTTCCGGCATATGTTCGAAATTCATGCCATAGATGCTGGCGACCAGCGTCGGCGGCAGGAAGGCGACGGACGCGACCGAGAAGATTTTGATGATGTTGGTCTGCTGGATATTGATCACGCCTAGCGTGGCATCCAGCAGGAAGTTGGTCTGCATGGCCTGAAAGGCCGCATGTTCGACCAGCGAATGCACGTCACGGCCAATGGTCTTCAGCCGCGACTTCTGGTCCTTGTTCATGCGTGGGCCGGCCACGGTGGTGGCAAAGGCCACCAGCCGTTCCAGGCCGGCCAGACTGTCGCGCACCTTCTGCGTCAGGTCGCCAGCGCGGCCCACGGCGGTAATGACGGCGCGCATGGATACCGTGGTGGGCGGGCGGCGGCGGACATGGGTGCGGTCCACCACCTGATGGCGCGGCGCCTTGGCCCCGTCGCGGGTGGCCAGCGTTTCCACCGTCCGATCCTCATGATCGGCAAAGACCCGGTGGGACAGCCGGTCCAGATCCGCCGTGACCCGTTCCAGAACGTCTGCGGCCCGATCGACCACCGCCTCCAGCAGGCCCAGGAATGCCTCCATCGCGCAGGTCACCAGTTCCTGCTGTTTCAGGGCGCGGGCCGCGAAGATGGCGAACCATAGCGGTTCGGTATAGCGGATGGTGACCAGCCGGTCGGGGGCCAGCACAAAGGTCAGCAGACCGCGTTCCAGCGGGCCGGTGGCGGAGCGCACGATGACGGGTGTGGTCATGAACGCCACCTCCCCCTCGGTATAGAGGCGCGACGAGGTTTCGATCTCGTTGATGTCTTCCAGGGTCGGCAGGTCCGCCGACAGCAGGTTGGAAACGGTCAGTCGCTCCGTCTCGTCCGGGTGCAGCAGGTCAAGCCAGACCGTGCCTGGGGGAATGGCATCCCCCGGACCAACGGCCTGGGCCGTCAGGCCGCTGGCGTCCCGGACGTAAGCCGTAATCAAAGGCCGATCCCGGCGGGCAGGGGCATACCGGCGCTACGGCAGGCGGCGGTGACGGTATTGGCCAGCAGGCAGGCGATGGTCATCGGCCCGACCCCGCCCGGCACCGGCGTGATGGCCCCGGCC
>JAEMSB010000053.1:3740-4600 GCA_016463045.1 Niveispirillum sp. | reverse complement strand
GGCCGGCACACGGTTGATACCGACATCGATGACCACCGCCCCTTCCTTGATCCAGTCACCCTTGACCATTTCCGGGCGACCCACGGCGGCCACCAGGATATCCGCCTCGCGGCAGACGGCGGCCAGATCGCGGGTGCGGGAATGGGCGACGGTGACGGTGCAGTCGGCCTGCAACAGCAGCTGGGCCATCGGCTTGCCCACGATGTTGGACCTTCCCACGACGACGGCATGCATACCGCGCAGATCCTTGACCGTATCCTTCAGCAGCATCATGCAGCCCAGCGGCGTGCAGGGCACCAGGGCCGGCAGGCCCACCGACAGGCGCCCGGCATTGACGACATGGAACCCGTCCACATCCTTGGCCGGATCGATGGCGGACAGCACGGCCTGCGCATCGATATGGGCGGGCAGCGGCAGCTGCACCAGGATACCATGGATCGAGGGATCATTGTTCAGCTGGTTGACCAGACGCAGCAGCTCGTCCTGGCTGGTGGAGGCATCCAGACGGTGGGTGACGGAATGCATGCCGGCCTCAAGGGTCTGTTCGCCCTTGTTGCGGACATAGATTGCGCTGGCCGGGTCCTCGCCCACCAGCACCACGGCCAGACCGGGGACCAGGGCATGGGTGGTGCGCAACTGCTCCACGGCGGCGCCGATGCGCGCCCGCAAGCCGGCGGCGAAGCCCTTGCCATCGATGATGCGTGCCTCGGCCATATCCGGTCTCCCCGTTCTCTCAACAAAAGTGGCTACAGCCCGCCCAGCCAGTCATTCAGCCGGGGCATCAGGGCCTCTGTCTCGCCGGCAACGAATAATATCTTTGACCGGTCCGTGCCACCCGCGACGACGCCGATGCTGCTTTT
>JAEMSB010000053.1:3115-3730 GCA_016463045.1 Niveispirillum sp. | reverse complement strand
CAGACAGATTGGAGCCGTGAGGACATAAGGCGGCGCGGCATTGGCCTTGCCATCTTCCGGCACGGCGGTGACCGCGATCTTCACTTGGGCGCGCCCATCCGCCCCTTCCGCCACACCCTGCACCGCATTGCGGCTGGCCCGCGGGGTAGCGCGGACAAACAGCCGCACGCCGCCCTGTGCCGGTTCCAGCGGCGGCCGGACAGTCATCAGATGATCCCGTAATTCAGGATCAGCCGCTGAATGAACATCACGATGAGGATCAGCACCACCGGCGACAGATCGACGCCGCCCAGATTGGGCAGGACATTGCGGATGGGCCGCAGCGCCGGTTCCGTCAGCCGGTACAGCACGTCAGAGATCATATAGACGGCGCGGTTGCGGGTGTTCACCACATTGAAGGCGATCAACCAGGACAGGATGGCCGAAATGATCAGCACCCAGACATAAAGATCCAGCGCCACATAAAGGATTTCGGCGATGGTGCGCAGCAGCGGGTCCATGTTCATCCCATGTCCGGTGGGCGGGCGGCGGATACCGGCCCGCATCTGTTGTGGAACGTAATGTCGCGACCCCGCCCTGTCCACCCCCGCGCAGGTCCGCCGTGCGGTGGGACCA
>JAEMSB010000053.1:0-3105 GCA_016463045.1 Niveispirillum sp. | reverse complement strand
GCCTGTGATGGCATGCTTGACAGGGCGGGGCTTGATCAGCATTATCCGCGCCACTTCGGGGGCCTGCCGGTCTGGTGGGTTCGATGGTGCGGGGCCGTAGCTCAGCTGGGAGAGCGTCGCGTTCGCAATGCGAAGGTCGGGAGTTCGATCCTCCTCGGCTCCACCATTTCTCCGGGTTTCCGATCAGACTTGATTTTCGGGTTCGGCAGATGCAGCGCTGTTCCGGCATGGCCGACCTGATATGCTGGTATCCACGCCCTTTGGCGGGAAGACAACAGCATGCCCACTGAAATCCGGCACATCATCTTCACCAATGAAGAGGTGATCCGCGCGGTCGTGGATTATCACCGCCGTTCGGGAAACCCCCTGCCGTCGGGCAGTATCATCCGCCTGGAAGTACAGACGGAGCCACAGGTTCGCTGCGCCCTGCATATCGGGCTGGATGACGGGGCGCGGCAGGTGCAGTGGATCGACAATCCCACGCTGGCCGCCTGTCTGATCTTCTACTGCATCAATCAGCGTATCCCGCTGCCCACCAAATCGGCCAAGCAGCTGCACATGATGAACGACAAGGTCACCCTGGTCGTTCACAAGAATGCCCAGACTGACCGGGGTGGCGCGCGAGTGGCGTGATCTGGTCCCTTGGCCAGTATCCGCGCCCTTTCTGTTGCAGTGCGGTGAATGTAGACAGTCCGCAATGACGGGCGCACCATGCCTGCCACCCTCCACCATGGCGGCCCCCACCCCATGATTTCAGGCACGGCAAACCGGTCCGACGATCCCATGCCCCCGCCCGCGGAAACCGCATCTGCCCTGTTGCAGCCGTTGCTGCCCTGGTGGCGGGCCTTACCCCGCCCGGAAGGCCGCGTGCCGCTTTGGACCGGGGAGCTGGTTTTCGATCTGAAGCCCTGGCTGGGCCATCTGTTGATGGTGCGGTTCCCACGCGACGGGTCGGGTGCGCATTATACGCTGTATGGTTCGGGGCTGGTCGAATTCACGGGCCGCGACCTGACGGGACGGGGCCTGCGCGATGCCAGCAAATCACCGGGGTTCAAGCTGACCGCCGACAGCTATGTTACGGCACGGGAAGCTGGGCGGGCACATTGGAGCCGGGTGCGCGTGGACCTGCCGGGCGGTGATAATGTGCGCTATGATCGGCTGCTGCTGCCCTTTGCCTGTGGTGATGGTGACGCCCGCGTCCTGGGCGCCATCCGCTTCGACCGCCGCCTGCCCCGGCATTGGGATGCCGATGACATGCGGCTGTCGATTGAGCAGGAGGCGTTACTGGCCTAGGGCTTGGCGCAGGTTCAACGCTTCAAATACCCTCATTTGAAGGGGGTTCCCCAGATCACGTTGCTGCCTTGCGACTGTCAATCCAGCCCTGAACCACCTCTTCCAGGATGGGCAGGGTGACGGCGCCGTTGGTCAGGACGGCGTCGTGGAAGCCGCGGATGTCGAATTTCGGCCCCAGCTCCGCCTTGGCCTTTTCCCGCAGTTCCAGGATCTTGTTCATCCCGATCTTGTAGCCCAAAGCCTGACCCGGCCAGACGAAGTAGCGGTCGATCTCCGTCCGGTTGTCGGCGATGGGGTTGGCGGTGTTCTCGTCCATCCAGGCCACGGCCTGTTCGCGGGTCCAGCGCTTGTGATGGATGCCGGTATCCAGAACCAGACGGCCCGCGCGGAACAGTTCGGAGATGATGCGCCCCGCCTCCGACAGCGGTTCTTTGTAGAAGCCGTAATCCTTGGCCATGCGTTCCGTATACATGGCCCAGCCTTCGCCATAGGCGGTGTCCCAGGCGTACTTGCGGAAGGTGGGCAGGCCCTGAACCTCCTGCGCGATGGCGATCTGCATGTGATGGCCGGGCAGGCCCTCATGATGGCACAGCGCCTCCAGGTCGTGGCGCGTCTGTACCGACATGTCGTAGAGGTTGGCGTAGAAGACGCCGGGGCGCGTACCGTCGGGGGATGACGGTTCGTAGAAGGCGCTGGGCGTGGCGTTCTCGCGGTACGCCTCCACCGGCTTCACCACGACCTTGGCCTTGGGCAGGGTGCCGAACATTTCCGGCAGGCGGGCCGCCATGTCATCGATATAGCGGGTGGCCGTCGCCAGATATTCCTTGCGGCCGGCATCGGTATCGGGGAAGCGGACCGACGGGTCGGTGCGCACGAAATTGAAGAAATCCTGCACGCTGCCCTGGAAGCCCAGCTTGGCCATGGCGGCGCGCAGTTCGCCATGCAGGCGGGCGGTTTCGGCCAGACCCAGGGCGTGGATATCGTCGGCGGACATGTCCAGGCCGGTATGGAGCTTGATCTGCGCCTTATAGAAATCGGCCCCCTGCGGCAGGGCCCAGACGCCATTGCTGTCATTCTGCTGTGCTGCCAGTTCGGCGACGGCGGCCAGGAACCGCTCATAGGCGGGCTTCACGCCCTGCACCAGGGCCTTGGTGCCAGCCGCGATCAGGGCCTTTTTCTCCGCCTCCGCGATGGTGAGCTTGCCCACCTTCTCCTTCAGGTCGGCCAGCAGCGGGCTGTCCTCCTTGGCATCCTTGTCGAACGGGGCGCCGGTGATGACATTGCGCGCTGCCTCGCTGATACGGCCAAAACTGAAGGCGGGGGGCAGGACACCGGCCTTGGCCTCCCGCCGCATATTCTCCGCCGCGATATCGATGACGGCGGCAATGCCCTCCAGCCGCTTCACATAATCGCGGGCGTCTGCCGGATTGCTGACGGCGTGATAGCCGATCAGGAAGGAGGGGATGTCGGTATGGGCACCCTGCAAATGGCTGACGGCATAGCCATGGTGGCGCCAGCGATAGGTGTCCAGCGCCCGCTGCAATTGCCCTTCAAACAGCTTGTAGGAAACCCGCGCCGTGGGCGACAGGGCGTTGATGTCAAAGGCGCGCAGGGCCTTTAGCTGTTCAGCCGTGATCGACAGGTTCAGTTGCTGAAACGCCTCGTCCGCCAGGGTCCAGCTATCATGCGGACCGGGCAGCCCCATGCGCGTGCGCTGTTCCGGGCTGCGGGCCAGATCATCCTGCCAGCACTTTTCCAGAAAGTCGTTTAACGCCTTGTCGGCGGGACTGTCCTGCCCGGCCAGCGCCAGAC
>JAEMSB010000052.1:1747-14030 GCA_016463045.1 Niveispirillum sp. | reverse complement strand
ATGATGCTCCATCCTACTCAAGAGTTGGAGCCTCCGGCAAACTCGGAGCGGTTCACGGTCCGCTGTTCCCAATCGAAATAGAGATCGGGGGTTTCATCATAACGCGACGACAGAAGATCATAGGTTCCGGGCCGCAGATGCCCGTAGCGGGACAGGAACGTGGTCTTGTCCAGAACCGCCCTGCCGCGGGCCAACTGACCGCTGACCGTAGAAACCGATCCAATGAACGCGTCATAATCATCGGGACTGAACAGACCCACGGCCACCAGGGATTTCAGCATCTGAACGGCCACGAACCCGGCACGCGCCAGGCCGGCAAACGGCAAGGTGCCGTACCGTTTGCCATCCTCCAGAAGCCAGTAGATCCGCTCCAGCGGGTCGCCTGCCGCGGCCAGCAGCGTCTCGCGCCGCCGCTGCAATGTGTCCAGCTTGGCGGCGTCCGTGCGCCACAAGACCGTTCCGGTTGTTGATAATGCGGTTGGTCAGGGTACGCAGGCTGTCGGCAATCCCATCCTGCTCATGCCGGCTGAAACCTGCATCGGCCAGTCTGGCCAGCCGTTCGGGCAGATCCAGCGTGTAACAGGAAAAGACGATCTCGAACTCGACCTTGTCATGCAGGGTCGGTTCGGCCAGCAGCCGGTCGATGTAATGATCGACCAGCCTGCCCGCCAGCCCTTCGTCCAGATCGGCCGGGATGAAAGAGTTGAAAGACAGGCGGACATCGATGTAAGGCAAACCGAAGAAATGCGGCATCAGCGGAAAGCTGCGCAAGTTGCGATAGCCGTAATTATGCCGCTGATAGGCCCATATCGAATCCGTCACCAGGTCACGGTAAAGCGACAGGGCCAGTGGTTTCGGTCGTACACCGATGATTTTAGCTGGGTTCCAGTCCGGCATCACGCCATAGACCGTGCGTCCGCCCATCAGGAACGGGTGCGGCTGCATGCCCCGGCGGACCTGTGTTTCGATCTGCCGCAAGCGCAGTTCCTGTGCCTGCGGTGGCTGGGGCGTTCCGGCGATCACGAGTGGTCGCGCCTGCAGCAGCCACAGTTGTTCCCTCCCGTCGGGCCGGACCGTAACCGCAAATTCGCAATCCAGCGGCGTCCCCCCGAAAAGGACCAGCAGTTCTTCGATCAGCCCGATCACGCCCGACAACTGCGCCGGAACAGGTGTCTGGGCCAGGGCCGCCCGCTGATATGTCCGCCCCCCGACGCCGCCCGTGACCGCCGCCGTATCCGCCCCTTCCGACCAGTTCACCACCCGATAGGGTGCCGCCGTGTTGGGATCATGCGAAAAAGCCACGCCGGACCGCACCACATCACGCAACATGGGCTGGATCAGCACTTCGTCACCGTCATTGGCCGCGCCGTAGGAGGCGATGACCTGATCGATGGCCTGAGCCAGCCCGTCCGACGATATGTTCGGCACTGACAGGAAGACCCCGGCATTGGAGCCCGCATCCTGGTCCTCCCGGCTGCAACTGGACCGGATGATCAGCAACTGGGTGCCGAACGCCTCACCGACACGCGCTAGGCATTCCTGCCTGTTCTGTCGCCATTCACGGCAGGTGAAATGCAGCAGCGGCAGGATATCGGCCGCCTTCACGGTACCGCGCAGAGCCGTCAGCGTCCTTGCTTTGGTTGAGAACATGACGGGCACGCTATCCTGCCTTCCTTGGGCGCCTTTGTATTTCCACCGGAGAAACGGTCCGAAGCCCCCGCTCGAACCGCCCCTGTTTTAACGAAGCCGGGCCATCCAGATATTGGTGGTGTAAGGGATCTGGATTGATGCCGTGCCCAACCCCTCCAGATAATTCTGGATCGCATCGACAATTGCCGGGAAGGCGGCGCCGGCCTGGCGCTCCAGCGTGGCGTGCGACCGCCAAGCCTCGACACAATCGGTGATCGACTGCGTGTGCATGACGCGCGCATCAAGGTGGGTGACGGGACCGAACAAGCCACTGGCGTCGATGACAGCGGTCTGATCCTCGCGCCGGCTGCCATAGCTGTAGCCGTCGATATGGGATTTGATGATCCCTTCGATCCGGGACTGGATCGGATCTTCCAGGTACCGATGGTTCCACATGCAAGCGAACCAGCCGCCCGGCATCAGGATGCGGGCGGTTTCGCGCAGTGCCAATGTCCGATCACACACATTGAAGGAACTGCCGAACGTCACCATCGCGAATGATTTGTCGGTCTGGCCGGTATGTTCACCAGTTCCTTCATGCCATTGCACGTTGCCAAGGGCGGCCGTCCGCTGGATGCCATTGGCACGCATGGCATCATTGGGCTCCACCGCCGTGACATCGAAGCCGCGGGCCGCCAGCATCAAGGTCAGATGTGCCACGCCGGCACCGACGTCACAGACGGACGCCCCGCCCGGCAGGTCGGCGATACGCAGCATCCCGTCAATGGCGGTATCGGAATAGTCCGGCCGGAGCAGATAGGCGTCGGCCAACGAGGTGTAGTCCCATTCGGTCTTCAATTTCGGTCTCTCGTCAGATGGCGAAGAACATGGTCGACCGCATCATCGTGGATATGGTCGGCCTCGAACTCGACAAGGATATCCGGAGCGATAGGCTCATCGACTGCAAAGTCCAGTCCGGCAACATTGCGCACCTCACCAGCCGCATGCCGTCGATAGAGGCCCTTGGGGTCGCGCCGCCGTAATTCATCCAGCGGCACCTTCAGATAGATTTCCACATATCCCGGCAGGTTGGCGCGGTTCCAGGCCTGCACTTCGTGGAACATCGAGATGGTGGCGATCACCACTGTGAATCCCTGACGGCTCAGCAGCAGGCAAAGTCGGGAATAGCGCATGGCCAATTCGATCCGCTGCGCCCGACCATGATCGTCGCCATTCACTGCTGCCTGCCCCAGAACCTCCCGCAGTTCATCGCCATCCAGAGAGACCACCGTCGGATCGGCTTCGCGTAACCGGCTCACCAATGCTCTGGCAATGGTCGATTTTCCAGCACCTGACAGGCCCGTGATCCAGATCGTGCGCCCATTCATTCGGCAGCAACCGAAAGGTTTTGCTGGATGTTTCCAAATGAATCGACCTACAGCGCCTCGCTATTGGCGCCAACAGGATTTAGTATATCACGCCAATATTCACTATGTTACTTACTCAAAAAAAAGCTCATCTCGACAATAGTTTTCGTAGAATTTAAACAAAACGCCCGGATGCGAACCAGCAACATAACGAATGCATTCTTCCAGCTCCACCGGCGTATGAGCCACAGGAGCGGAAGTTCGCATCTTATCCGCAAACATTCGTGTGAATGAACTATTCATTGATTTTGCGGGAACATAGTAAATAGGCGGAACGCCCCTGTTCAACATAAACGACACGCCACCCGTCGAGCCATCCGTTATTAGCAAATCAACCTTTGAGAAGAATTCAGCAGATGTAGATCCCGAAAGATCAATCTCAACGCGACCTGTGCCCAGCAGATTTGCACAAAATTGTACAATATGTCGATTGGACAGATCAGCCGGATAAGGCCGGAAGATGATTTTACATCCGGGAAATTTCTCAAACAGCACACCGATAACTTCCGGTGCACAGAAATAGAAGGAGACATCCGGCTGGATGACCTGCGCCATGGTTGGCATGATTCCAATGGTGAACTGCTCACCGATGGGCTTGGTGCGCGTGTTTGTTAAAGGTTTTTCCTTCTTTACCGGCTGGGTCGGCATGAGATAGGAGATGCGCATGTCGGACCGCAGGGCAGACGCCTTACCCTCGCATTCACCAAGCCGCCTGGCTTTGCGAAAGGCTGACATGCCATCCGCTAGTATGTGCATATTGGCCTTATTCGCAACCGTGATCACGTCGAAATACGCCATGATGTCGGCATGCATAAATCGGCCGGATGATGGTATTATCGATGACCCGTGAGCCGCGAACACAGTCCTGATCGAATCATCGATCCGACGCGCCACCTCGGTCTCATTCATTATGATGACGTCGAAATCGGCCTTTGTGAAAAAAGGTATTTGCGCTGCCTGAACCTCCTGCACCGCCATTCCCATGACATCACTGGCTCGGCTGATGTCCAATCCGGTAAATCCGGCGATATTGAAGGCAGTGATATCGCAATCAGTGGGAAGAAAGGTACGAATCCGGCTCAGATAGTCGATATAATCAGATAGTCGATATAAGTAGTGCCGATGGCACCCACGCCATTCATCAGCAATATCTTTGCACGCGGCATAAATCACCAAGACGTAAAGGTAAACACCCATGCTCGTCCTGAACGGAGCTTCAGGGTAATTAAAGTTAAGCTAACATGGCGTTTTGCAACCCCGCTACAGGAAAGATCAATGTCGGTCATCAGAGCTGGTCCCCTATGAGCGGACAGTTTTTGTTCGGCGTTAAGCTTGGTCCTGATCAGTTCACGCCGCCAAACACAGTCTTTCCGCCCCTCGCCTGTATGCCTCATCGGGTGTTTGTCCCCCGAGCGCGGAATGAGAGCGTTGGGTATTGTAGTAGTCGATCCAGCGTCCGATGCCGGCCCTGGCCTCGCTGCCGGTCTCGAAAGCGTGGAGATAGACGCATTCGTATTTCAGCGACCGCCAGAGCCGTTCGATGAACACATTGTCCATCCAGCGGCCCCGTCCATCCATGGAAACCTTGATGCCGGCATCGGTCAAGATGCCGGTGAATTTCGGGCTGGTAAATTGGCCGCCTTGGTCGGTGTTGAAAATTTCGGGCTTGCCGTGGCGGGCCATGGCAGCCTGCAGGGCTTCCAGGCAGAAATTGATGTCCATGCTGTTGGACAGTTTCCAGGCCAGCACCTTGCGCGATGCCCAGTCCATCACGGCGATCAGATACAGAAAGCCCCGCCGCATGGGAATGTAGGTGATGTCCGTGCACCAGACATGGTCCGACCGGTCGATGGTCAGGTCCCGCAGCAGGTAGGGCCAGATCTTGTGCTCGGGACGGGGAACGCTGGTCTTCGGTCGTTGGTAGATGGCTGCCAACCCCATCCGGCCCATCAGCCGGCGCACCCGCTTGCGATTGACGACATGACCCTGGCGCCGCAGATGGTGGGTTATCTGCCGACTGCCATACCAGGGCGTCTCCAGGAACTGGGCGTCGATCACCCGCATCACCGCCAGGTTCTCAGCACTCTCGCCCCGTACCGGCCCGTAATAATGCGACCGGCTGATCGACAGCAGCGCGCATTGCCGGACAACCGACAAGCTGGTATGCGATCGATCCACCATTTCCCGCCTCCGACCGGCGCTCATCGACCGGAGGCCTTGCGCAAAAAATCCCGCGCCACTACCAGCTGTACGATCTTGGCATGCAGCCGGTCGATCTCGGCGCCATCAACCACCGGCGCAGCCTCGGCCTTGCCGGAAAACGAGGCGGCCATTCCTTCAATCGCCTGCTTGCGCCAAGCGTTGATCATCGTCTGGTGAACACCGTGCTTCGACACCAGTTGCGCCATCGTCAACTCGCCCCAGATCGCCTCCAGCGCCACCTTCGCCTTGAAATCCGCTGAATACCGCTTCCTCTGTCCCGTCATGTCGGTCGTGCTTCAATAAGGGCGAACCAAGCTTACAAAACTGTCCGGTCACGGGGGACCAGCTCTATCAAGGCCGCTGCCTCTAATTTGTTTGGTTGTCTGCTCACATTGTCTTGTATTCGGAACCTATCCGGGCCTGCCATTCCGAACTGTAGAGCCCTTCTATCGCACCCAGGGGAACTGTTCTGCCCCCGTCGATATCAACGACCATCATATCACCCAGCAGCAGTGCCCGTTCGGTGCCGCCGATATAGGACAGATGCCCATCCTTATCACGCGATTCCCGGAATAGCGACGGCAGGGCCCGTCTGTCGTCAATGGCAAGAGTGCCAGCCAATTCCTGGCGGACGAAGAAGGCATTGTGACCCGCCCGGTTACTGCCGATCAGCGTGTAACCCTTGCGTGCGGCCACCCTTTCCAGCGCCCGGATCGAGGCACCGAAATACAGCCAGGAATAATGCGCCTCGCTGCGCCGGAATTCGGGATCATAAGGAACGGTCAGTGCGTGCAGGTCGCCAAGGACCGCGTTATATTCGCAAATCACGATGTCCGGTCGCACCACATTGATGGCATCGAACACCCAGTAATCGTTGCCATCTATATCAATGCTCAGCAGGCCGATCTCTCCGGCATGGCCGCAGTTGACGATGATCTCATTGATATTGTCCTTCGTAATAAAAGCCTGTTGTGCCGTCAGGTCGTGACGCCAATAGAGTTCGTCGTTTCGAATGGTCTCGATATCGGCGGGGCTGGAATCCAGGACCAGACCGCGCCAATTGCGGTTTCGCATGAGATAACGGCTATTGCTTTCCGTGAAGTCGCCCACGCCAAATTCTATGAAGCGTTCGGTCTGTCGTCAATGGCAAGAGTGCCAGCCAATTCCTGGCGGACGAAGAAGGCATTGTGACCCGCCCGGTTACTGCCGATCAGCGTGTAACCCTTGCGTGCGGCCACCCTTTCCAGCGCCCGGATCGAGGCACCGAAATACAGCCAGGAATAATGCGCCTCGCTGCGCCGGAATTCGGGATCATAAGGAACGGTCAGTGCGTGCAGGTCGCCAAGGACCGCGTTATATTCGCAAATCACGATGTCCGGTCGCACCACATTGATGGCATCGAACACCCAGTAATCGTTGCCATCTATATCAATGCTCAGCAGGCCGATCTCTCCGGCATGGCCGCAGTTGACGATGATCTCATTGATATTGTCCTTCGTAATAAAAGCCTGTTGTGCCGTCAGGTCGTGACGCCAATAGAGTTCGTCGTTTCGAATGGTCTCGATATCGGCGGGGCTGGAATCCAGGACCAGACCGCGCCAATTGCGGTTTCGCATGAGATAACGGCTATTGCTTTCCGTGAAGTCGCCCACGCCAAATTCTATGAAGCGTTCGGTCCGGATATCCAGATTCTGGACCAGCCATTCAATAATGCCATCCTCACCCATCTGCGAGGAAACCCGGAACTCCACATCCGAAAGATGACGGATCTGCCGGCGGCTGCGCATCGCTTCCCCCAGCGCGCGGGCTGTCAGCATGAGTTGCCGGTCAGCCGCGCGCATCAGCTGATCATATTGCTTCCACGGCAATCCCTCTTCAGAGCGCAGGGACATGGGGCGTTACCTTTCACGCAACGGGAGGGCAGAAGGCCTATGCCCTAAGATAATCACAGTTGCGGCACAGGGGATTATCGACCTTGTTATCCAGGAACTGCCGGCGCAGGTTGCGCATCGGCTCACCGTTCCATATTTCTTTCAGCGACTGCTGCCCCACATTTCCCAGCACCAGCCGCTTGTCATAGTCATAACAGCACGGCACGACGTCTCCGTCCCAGGTGACCGTCATCCGGGTCCGGGGAAAGGTGCAGGTGATATGGTCGCGGCGTACCGTCGGACGTTCCCCATCCAGCCGGCTGACATCCGGGGCGTTGCCGTCCCAGGTGACAAAAGACTTGTCATAGAAGAAATCGACCCCTTCCAGCCCCGACCAGAAGTCGCGCGTGCGGGCAATGCTTTCCTTGTTCTCCCCGAACAGGATCATCGACACGCAGATCACGACGTCGGACCCCATGGCTTTCTTCAACTTCAGAAAATCCAGCAGATGGCGAACCGACGGTTCGTAAGCGTCCTTGATGCCACGTATCCGCTCGAAAGAGGCATCGTCATGGCCATCGATGGAGAGGTAGAGCTTGCGGGGTTCCGCCCGCAGCAGCGCCTGCGCGATGGGTGGCTTTAGCAGCAGCGGGTTCAACGACAGGGCCGTGAACACCCCCCGCGCCGAGGCGTAGGCGATGAAACGGTCGAACTCCGGATGCACTAGACTTTCCCCGAAATGATGCAGCCAGCATTCCGACCCCATCGCCTGCCGGGGATTATCCTGCACATATTCGTCAATCACCTTGCGGAACAGGTCGAATTCCATCAGTCCCTGCGCCCGCGTCATATTGTGCGTCCGCGCGCACATGATGCATTTGAAAGGGCAGCGGTTGGTCAGTTCGATGTTGAATATCGAATAGGGGGCATCGATCCATGTCGGGTCCCCGACCGCTTTGACCGCCTCTGCATGCGCTTGCACCATGTGATCTATCCCCCGAAGCCGGCTGCGATCAAAAGCGGCATCAGCGCCTCACCCGATGGTCCCAACAAACGCAGCGTGACGGCAATCCATTGGCTTTCCTCCCGCACGGCATCGGCGATCAGGCGCTTTGCCTCCTCCACCTGCTTCAGGTCCAGAAGGGCGCGTGCACGGCCAAGACGCGGTAGCGCATGGCAGGCGAAATCACCGCATTCCCCATTGAAATCCGCCAGGGCCTCAGACGGTCGGTGACGCGCCAGCCCTATCAGGCCATGGAAGACGCGCGCCCGCAAAGTATCGGGATCATCACGCCTGCCCTCATTGATGGCGTGTTCCGCCGCATCCAAATCACCCGCCCGCAGATGCACCAGTCCCCGGATGATCAGCGCCCATTTCATCCAGGGATGTTCTGCCCGGACATGGTCACAGATTTCCATCGCCTCCCGCAGACGGTCATGCAGCAGATGGGTGTAGCCGATCATGAGACCCGCCCAAACCCGCAGCGGGTCGGTGCTGTTGCGGACCCGCCAGTAACATTCCAGAGCCTGTGTATCTTCGAACCGGAGCCGATGAAACTGACCCAGGACATACCAGGACGACATCCGTTCCGGTGCCAGGGCGAGCGAAGCCAGCAGATCCCGTTGGGCCTCCATCTGGCGATTGAGCAGCAGGTAGGAAAAGCCCTTCTGATGCAGGATATCGAACATGTCGTCAGCATGGGGGGCGGCCAGATCGCACCAGCGCAGGGCCTCCTCGCTGTTACGGCGCAACTCCCCGGCGACCATGATCACCGTTTGGGGACGGTAGGTGACGGAACCTGGATCCAGCGACAGCGCGCGCCGGGTCAAGGCAACGGCCTCGCTCCCCTCTCCATGGCTATGTGCTGCCTCCGCCTCGTCAAGAAGAACCATGGCCTGATCTTCTGCTTCACCCGCGAAAATCTCATCCAGGGCGGCGCGAGCCCATTCTCTTGCCGCCGCTCCCTCAAATTGCCGGATCACGCGCAGGGCGAAGCCGTACCGGTCGGGATCTGCTTCAACCATTGCCTGAAGGGCGGAGACCGTCGCGTATTCTGTGGCCGCACGCGCGTGGTCGCGGACGCTCTGCTGGTTCAAACGGACCAGAAGTGTTGCGGCAAAGCCGTACTGTCGGGGGTCCAGCGTAACCAGCCGCTGTAACTCCGCTATCAGCGCGGCGTGGTCGTGCGCATTCAGGAAGGCGGATGCCATATGATGGCGATAGTTTAGAACCGTGTTGAGGCGGACTGCGTCCCGCCAATGCTCGACACACCCTTCCGCAATGTCGGCCCGTTTGCCGGCGGTGCCGCAGGAAACCATTGGGGCGTTCCGCATCATCCGAATGTTCTCAATCAACCGCCGGGGAAGGGGGCTTAGCGATGTATTATATTCTTATCATTGCATGTTTTGTTGAAAAGGAGATAGAATTCATCTTGTGTGTCAGCGGAAACACGTTACTTAATCTGTAGCCGGTGCGTCAACTGAATCCAAGGAAAGTGGTTCGGGGCGGATGGATGCCGATTACCCCATTCTCTTCAGTCGGCATGTGCATTTATCAAGGATTTGTGTGATTGCTGTCTTTGGGGAAAGGGTGACGCTCTGATGCCGATGCAATGCCGCAAGGACGGTCGGCCCAATGCGCGCATGGTTTTGTTTGTCTTTGCCGGATCATATCAATGACGACGCGGCCTTCTTCCACCGCCTTGCGTGTAGTTTTCCTAAACCCTTTCGAAACTGACGCGCCGTTTGCGGAGCGTGAATTGGCACTGCGCATGCTGGCCGCAGCCAAGGCGATAGGGTGGGAGGCGGTTGTTGCACACCGCGCGGCAGAGATCGAAGCCTTCGATCCCGACATGGTCATATCGCTGCACCCGCAGGTCACGCCCAAGCTGACACGTCATTTCACGGTGGCCTGCCATTGGAATCCGCCCAAACTGCATGAAGCCTATCCCGTTTTCATGAGGAATGAGCGTTCCTATGATGGGTTCCTGACCGCAGGTGACGACCTGCGCCAACGGCTGGCAGATCTGTTCTGGCCGACCGCGCGTCCCCTGCTAACCGCGCCGATCTATCCGAGTTCTCCGGCATGGGCGTTGGAACCAACACTCAATCCCGACAGCCAATTATTTTATATCGGTTCCAACTGGGACGGTAAAAGATATCCCCATCTGCTGAAACGGTTGGCGGCCGCCGGTGTCCTGGCGCTCCATGGACGCCGCGACCGGTGGGCGCATATGGCGGATGCCTTTACGGGCGAGGTGCCATTCGATGGACGATCGGTGATTGAAAAGGCCAATGCGTGCGGGCTTGGGCTGGCGCTGCATCTGCCGGTGCATGCCCAGGCGGCTATTCCCAACATGCGTGTTTTTGAGCTGGCGGCGGCCGGCGCGCTGACCATCGCGGATCATCATCCCTTCATCGTGGAGGCTTTCGGTGAGAATGTACTCTATGTCGACTTGAAAGCGGGCGAGATGGAGGTCGCCGAACAGATACTGGCCCATGTCGCGTGGGCGCGGGCCAATCCATTGCGCGGTCGGGAAATGGCGCGGGCGGCACAGGCCATCTTTGTGGAAAGGTTCAGCCTGGAGAAGCTGTTCGCACCCTTGCCGGATCTGTTGGAGCGGGGCCGCCGAATGCTCGGCTTTGAGCGGCCTTTGGACCCGGCAGCGCGGGTGCCGGTTGACCTGGTTCTGCCGGTGGAACCGGGTGGCTGGGACGATGCCCTTGCTCGGGTTGAGGCCGTGGGCATGCAGACGGCAGGGCGTATTGGGGTGATCCTTGCGCATTCTGGCGATGTCACGGTCCCTGAAAGGCTGCTGCGCCCTGTGGCTGATTTGCGGATGGTCCGCGCCCCTGACGGGGCGGCGGCCGGGACGGTGTTATGGGCTGGATTGCGTGCGGCCATGGCTGATTGGGTCGGCATCGTTCCGCCAGGGGCCAGGCTCTTTCCCAACCATGTGGCTACGCTGCTTGCAGCGGCGGCAGAATTGGATGTGGATGTCGTGCATGGCGGCGCGGTTCAGCCCATGGTGCCGGAAGAATGCTACGAGTTGTTCCAGGCAGAAGCCCGCCCGGTTCCGGTGGGTTTTGACCCCGTGGAAACCACCACCGTCGAAGCCACCGCGTCCACCTTGCATCCAGCCAGCCTGCTGATACGGCGCGCGCGTCTGACATCCGTTCTTCGCCGCGATCCTGAACTGGGTGAGGCTGCGGCGGGGTTCCTGGCGCACCGGGTGCTGGCGGGTGGTCTGACGGGCAGCAGTGGCCTGCTTACCGTCAGCGTCGACCGTCGGGCCGATGCGCCGGTTTTCGCGGCGCGGGAACGCGTGCAACGCTTGTCTCTTTTGCGCCCGCCAGCAGCCGTGAATGGCGGTAGTCCGCGCCGGGAAGGCGAAATGGCCATTACCGGTTTCACCGACCCGGACCCGGAGTTGGCAGCGCGACTGCCGCGTCTGTGGGGCCATGCCGACTTTGCCAGCCTGCCTCGGGACCGGCCCATCTACCTTTATGGTGCCTCACGCGGGGGCCGTATCGTGAAACAGGAGCTGGATCGCTGGTCTGGCCTGGCACCAACGGGTTTTGTTGACGGTCTATGGGCCGGCGACGCCTGGGGCCTGTCTGTTTCATATCCGGAAAGCATCGCTGATGCCCTGCGGGATGCCACAGTGATCATCTCCAGCCAGCATGTCTCCGAAATCGCCCGGCGTCTTGCTGCCATCGGCATCGCCGAACCCTATAACGCCTATCCGTTCATTGCGTGGCAGGTTCATATTGATAATCTGGCAGAGCAAGGGCGCAGATAGCGGTCGCTACGGCACCCCTTTCCGGTCACGGTGCCAGGCAAGGGCCGTCGGAAGGGGACCCCAATGGAGGGGGGTTGACAATGCGGGTTGGGGTTTTCAGGGGCCTGTCCGTTTCTGCTGGCGGTGGCTATCAGTATGAAATGGCGCTGCTGGATGCTCTGTCCGATCTCGCGCCTGGGCTGCCATATGAACTGCTTTGCGTCAGCAACGACCCGGATGGTCTGCGCGGAAATCTACACGCCCGGCGGCTTCGTTACGGCAATATGCCGATTGTGCCGCTGCATGATCTTCATGTTCAACAGCAGCCCCCAGAGGCGTATCTGGCGCAGCCGCGCGATGCGCTGGCTGTCAC
>JAEMSB010000052.1:0-1737 GCA_016463045.1 Niveispirillum sp. | reverse complement strand
TATCAATCTCGGTCGGGCATTGAGGGAGGAGGGGGTGGACCTGTTATTCTCCCTCTATACCCCGCTGTTCGGGCCGAAACCGCCGATCCCCTTCATCGTGCCGATCCACGACCTGCAGCATCGTATCCAGCCGGAATTCCCGGAGGTGGGTGGCAAGGCGGAGGTGGAAATCCGCGACCACAGTTTCCGCACGCTCTGCCAGTACGCGACCCTGGTCCTGGTGGATTCCGAGGCCGGACGACAGGATGTGCGGCGCTTTTACGGGGATGTCATCGACGATGACCGGATCCGCGTACTGCCATACTTTCCACCGGCGCGGCGCGTCCAACTTCCCAATGACAAGGACAGGGCGCGTGTCCGCCAGCGCTACAGCCTGCCCGACCGTTTCTTTTTCTATCCGGCACAGTTCTGGCCGCACAAGAACCACCGGCTGATAGTGGAGGCGCTGGCCCGACTGCGTCATGAACAGGGGGGATGCCCGACGGTTGTCTTCGCCGGTGGCTATGCCGATCCGCTTCGTGCCCGGACCTTCATTGACGTCATGGAGATGGCCGGGCGATTGGGCGTGGGCGGCCATGTCCATTACCTGGGTTTTGTGCCGGACCGCGACATGCCCGCCCTGTACAGCCTGTCGGCGGGTCTGGTGATGCCGACATTCTTTGGCCCGACCAACCTGCCGCCGCTGGAGGCCTGGGCATTCGGGCGTCCCGTCATCACAACCGACCTGCCCAGCATCCGCGACCATCTGGGCGATGGCGCCCTCTATGTCGATCCGCGCGATCCGCAAAGCCTGGCCGATGCCATGCGCAACCTATGGCACGACCAGGGTCTGTTCGTCGGATTGATGAGGAATGCTGCCCGGCGCCTTGACAGTTTTCGCTATGAGGATTTCCTCAATGCGCTGCGGCGCATCCTGGATGAAGGGGTGGAGCGGGTGCGGACGGGACGCACACCCGTCATGCCGGACAGTTGGCATATCGATGACGCGGGGAGTACCTGATGGGTATTTTCAGCGGCGTTTATCCAGACCATCAGACGGCCCGCCCCCAGGCCCAGTCCTATGATGATGCCCGTGTTGTGGACCGGTTGGCGGAAATCCAGGCAAGGGCGGCATGGGATGGCAGCCTGCATCCGCTGGCCCAGCAGATGGCCGCCGCTTTCATGGCGGCCATCGTACGGGCCGGCTGCCCTGATCGACGCATCCGTGTCTGCGATGTCGGGGGTGGGCTGGGCGGCAGCCGGAATGCGATGGCAGGCCTGCTGGGCGGCACAATCCACCTTGACTGGGACATTGTGGAAACGCCGGCCCTGGCAAGGGTTGGCAATGAACGCTTCGCAGGTCCGGACATCCGTTTCCACGACAGTCTTGATGCGCTGCAGGATCGGGAACATGACATCATCATCGCGTCGGGCGTTCTGCAATATCTGCCCGACCCGGCGGCAGTGTTCGCCCGGCTGGCCCGCCATCCCCATCATCATCTGGTACTGAACCGCTTTCCCGTTCGTCACGGTCCGGATGGCGCACAGGACGATATCTGTACCATTCAGGATCTGGCGGCGCTGCTGCCCGGCGTCAGCGTGCCCCATTGGTGTTTTTCGCGGCCACTCTGGCAGTGCCTGATCGAGCGCAGCCACACATGTGTGGCGCACTGGACCGATGATTTCGATGGCCGTCACCCCCTGCCGGATGGCAGCGAGGTATCATTCGTCGGCATGCTGCTGTCCCGGGGGATAGGG
>JAEMSB010000479.1 GCA_016463045.1 Niveispirillum sp. | reverse complement strand
CGTTATCGCGGTCGAGACCCAAAAGCGGCAGGACTGCCGCCTTGCCATCGATCAGGTAACCAACAGGCACCGTCACCAGGGCGATGGTGGGCAGGGTGTTGGCGAGACTGCCGAACAGCACCTCCAGCTTGTGCGGGTCCTGGTGATGGTCGAAATGGATGCGCTTCCAGAGGCCAGCCGACCATTTCATCCGGTACAGCCAGCGACCGTGCAGGATGTAGCGGTGGATCAGGTACCAAGCCATCGGATAGATGAAGGTCGCGACCAGCACGGTCAGCGCCATCAGGCCCCAATTCTCCGTCCAGATCACCGCCAGCACGGCGGAGGCGAGTGCCAGCGCCGCATAGGCCTGGATGGCCGGATATGTGGAATAGGCAAAGGCCAATTCCCGCAGGTTCATCTTGCCGAGGTCATAGCTGCGGCCGCGCCAGGCATCGCCCCACATGCCCCTACCCTTTCCCAAATCATCAAACGGGCCAACCGGCCCATTAACCGTGGCGTCAAATTAGGCCCCGAAGGACCGGTCTTCAAGGGCGATGCCGCAATGCGACACCGTATCGCCCTATCCTTCCACATAGACCATGATAGCCCCACCGATGGCGGCAAACAGGATCAGCGGTGACCAGACTGCCATCACCGGCGGCAAGGCCCCCGCCTGCCCCATAGAGCTTAGAATGCCAGAGGATAGCAGGAAAATCAGGCCGATGACGGTGCCCAATGCCAGACTGCCCATGGCCCCACCGCGCCGGCGCATGCCATGCGCAACGGGTGCCGCCAGCAGCAGCATGACCAGCGACGCCAGCGGAGCCGCATAGGTGGAATGCAGGCGCGTGGCATAGTAGGTCGGGCTTTCGCCGCCAGCCCAGCTACCCCGCACGATGCGCAGCAGCCGGTTGAAGGGGATGTTTTCCGGCGGCTTGCGCAGGTCGATCATATTGTTGGGCGACAGGTCCACATCCCAGCGGAGCTTGTCATCCTGTGTCACGCGCAGCGGCTCCCCAATCTCGGTCCGGACCACGCCCGACAATTGCCAGCCATCACGGCCATGATCGCCGCTGACCGCCGACATCAGGCCCGTCGCCTTGCCGTCCGCATCGCGGGTGACCATCTCCACGCCCTCAATATGCCTGCCATCGTCAGAAATACTGCCGATCCGCACGACATGATCGCCCAGACGGAACCAGACCGGCTTCACCGGGTCATCATCCTTCTTTTCCGACGGTAGTTCCGTTGCCGTCCACCAGCTGACAAAGGCGCGTTCGCAGCGCGGCGCCACCTGATCAGCCATGATGAAATGGGCAATGGAAATGACCAATGCCGCCGGCAGCAGCGCGCCCATGATCTGGTATGGCGTCATACCGACCGACCTCATGGCCACGATCTCGTTCGTGGAGGCGAAGGTCCATAGCGTGGACAGCGAGCCGATCAGCACAGCCAGCGGCACCACCCGCTCCATCACCATGGGCAGGCGGATCATCGTGTAATAGGCCAGACCCCCGCCACCCAGCCCACGTTCCAGCACGGTGGACGCGGCATCCAGCAGGTCAAGCAGTTGCAACAGCGCCGACAGCGCGAACAGAACCGACAGAACGCGGACCAGGAAGGTGCGGGTCAGGTAACGGGTGATGGTGCTGCGGTTCATGGCTTGGCTCCCCCCGCCTTCTTCTTGCGGCGCTTGAACAGACGGCCAACAAAGCTTGTCGCGGTGTCGATAGCATCGAACATGGCCGCGAACGGGTTTTCCCCCGGCCGCACATCAGCGCGGTGGAACAACCAGCCGCACAGCAGGCAGAACAGGCCGAACGGCACCCAGATGCCGATACTGGGCGGCAGACGCCCGACATCACCTAAGCTTTCACCCAGCTGGATCAGATGATGGTAGATGATCAGGATCAGGGTCGCCAACGCGATCCCCTGCCCGCGCCGCGCCCGCTTCGCCGCCATACCCATCGGCACGGCCAGCAATGGCAGCAGCGGCAATGACAGTGACCGGGCCAGCCGCGCATGCAGTTCCGAGCGCACCTTATTGAAGGGCAGGATTGATTGCGGGTCGTGCATTTCCGACCATAGTTCATGCAAGGTCAGTTCACGCTCGCTGCCGCCACGTTCTCGGAAGGGTTCGGTGACCAGCCGGAACGGCTTATCCAGGGTCATTTCCCCGAACTCCATCACCTGCCGGCGGCCATCGGGCAGCACGCGAACCTGCACCCCGTCATGCAGAGTCACTAGCACACGCTGCCGGTCGGGCGTCGCGGCCAGCGCGCCGGTGACAGCCGTGGTCACCCACTTCTCGCCATTGTCGCGGTCCTGCTGCACAAACACCTTTTCCAGACGGCGCCCGGTCGGGTCCACCATATCGGCGGAGATGGTCACACCCTCACCGGCATCGACAAAGGTGGCTTGCGGAACGGTGGCATCCCAGGCCGCATTGACCACCATATGATAGATGGCGCTGTAGCCATAACGGCCATAGGGCTGGAGATAGCCGAACAGGATGATGGAAAACACCATCAGCGCCACGCCCAGCCCCAGGAAGGACCGCGCGATGCGCGGCACGGACAGGCCCGCCGACTGCAACGCGTCCAGTTCATTATCCTCTCCCATCCGGGCGACGATGATGAACATGGAGATGAAGAACGCCGCCGGCAGGGCCAGCCCCAGATAATGCGGCACCAGATTGGCGACCAGCCGGATGACCATGTCAAACGGCCCGCCATGATTGGCCAGCAGATCGAACAGCCGCAGCAGCCGCTCCATCAGCAGCGCCACCAGCACGACCAGAAGCGACGCGAACAAGGGCTTCAGCGTCTCGGTCAGGATATAGCGGTCGATCAGCCGCGTGGAATTCAGTTGATATTGCCGTTCCGACGGCAGGGGCGAGCCGTTCACGTCACATCCACCCACACTGCCTTCAGATCGGCGGTCAGCGCGGCCAGCGTATCGGCATCCAGCGTCACGGCCTGACCCAGCGCCGGCGGGCCAGGCCAGCCGGCATCGGCAAAGCTGACGCCGCGATAGTCCCGCGTGCCCTCATACCGGGGGATGACATGGAAATGCACATCGGGGTCCACCATCATCAGCATCAGGTAATTGATCTTCTGATAGGCGGTGAACCGCGTCAGTACCTTCTCCACCCGCGCCACCACCTCCTGCAGCTCTGCGAACGCAGCCGGCGTCAACTGCCCAAAGGCGGTTGCCGGCTCCTTGCAGACCAGAACCAGGGAACCCAGGGCTGGTTGCTGCGGCCGCACCTGCACCGACCATAAGGTCGTTTCCGCCACGACGCTGGCCGGATGGCCGAATTTCAGCATGGTGGCATTGGGCAGAGTCATGGGGTGCGGTGCTCTTGCAGACGATGAGGACGGGCACTTTAGTGCGGAACACAAGGGACCGGAACCACCATTATCCGGAGATGCGCTGGAAACGTAGGTCAGGTCGAGGCGTGAGCCGAGCCCTGACGGGAAAGGATTGAAAGCCATACTGTCAGGGCTCGCCTTCGGCTCGACCTGACCTACCCCATCACTGGCAGCCGAAGCATCCAGCCGCCCAGCGCCGTTATCGGCCCATCGCGCCGTTCCACGCCCCGAACCTCCACTTGCACCCGCCAGTGCGAACCGTCTGTGTCCACCGTCACAAGGTGCCAGCGGGCGGGCATGTCATGGCGATAGCCGATGGCAGATGCCGATGGCACCGTCAGACTGGGGATCGGGCCCTTGGGTCCCCTGATAATCGACAGGTTGGCGACATGGGCGTGGCCATGCAGCA
>JAEMSB010000478.1 GCA_016463045.1 Niveispirillum sp. | reverse complement strand
GGGCTGCGGCCCGTACCGGCCAGCGGGTCGAATAGTTCCACCTTGCCGCGCGGGGCGGCGATCAGCGCCATGCCGCGGGCCAGGGCCGCATCCTGCTGCGGCTTGGTGCCGCCCAGAAGACCCACGGCCATCAGGCCTAGATTCTTCAGCAGCTTGCAGAACGCATCCATGTCGAACGGCATGCCGGCGGGTAGATCGTCCAGGTCCAGGACGACGCCGGCATTGCGGAAGAAATTCGGCGCCTGCGCGATCTTGCCCGACAGAACGGGGAAGAAATTCGGATTGTGGGGGTCGCTGACCTTCAGCACCATCATGGTGAAGGTGCTGCCGCGCAACTGAAATGGCGCGTCCCTGAAGGCGACCTGATTGCTCATATCCGTGTCAGACCCCACCTGTCCCCGCATACGGCACAAGGGAACGGCGCAGCCCCGCCGCCCATTCTCTCGTCCGCATTCACATCATCCCGCCGTTCAACCGCGTTTCGCGTGCCGACGCAAGCTTTTCGTGCGGCATATCTTGCGACAATGCGCCAATGTTCTACAATATCTATTCCGGGTGGGGCCGCATGAAGGTGCCGCGCGCCGCTTTCGGGTCCCCGTTCCCATCCTTTTCTGCCGTATCGGGGGTATGGGCAAGCCACTGCTGCAACCGGCTGCCGCCCCGATGGTGCCGGCCCATCGCTGCCAACATTCCTACTGCACCCGCGAAGCCCGACTCGGGGTCGGTCCCCGAAAGGTGTATGTCGCCAGATATTGTGTGAATATTCCGTTTCATCCGCAATGGCTGGTGACGGGTGGAAATTTATGGGGTAACGTTCCTATCGTTGATCCTAAATGGGGGTGGATCGGATACATGTTGATGGCATATTGCCCCGCAGCATCATCCCGCAGCGCAGCGGCCATGGCAGGCCGCGCGGCACCGCGAAACGCGGCACCCGGCGCACCGCCCGCAGCAGCATCAGCCGTCCGACGGCAGGTACACCAACCGCACCACTCGACCCAAGGGTGCGGTTTTTTATTGCCCCGTCGCCGTCCTGCCGCGTTCCCGCTTCAACCGGACAATGTCCTTTGCCGCAAGTGAGGAGATGCCAGATGGCCAAGCGCCAGTCCAAGCCCGCGTCCAGCAGCAGTGATAACAAGGTCCAGCCGCTTTTCCCCCGCCAGTCCACGGGCTGGGACCCATTGGGCAATGCCGGGGATGAACGGCGCGAGCAATCCTATGTCCGCACCGTCAAGCCGATGAGTGCGGGCCAGGCCCTGCTGATGCAGGCCATCAAGGATCACAACCTGACCTTGGCGCTGGGTCCCGCTGGCACCGGCAAGACCTATCTGGCCATTTCATCGGCGGTCACGGCCCTGGAAAAGGGGGAGGTGGACCGGATCGTCCTGTCCCGTCCCGCCATCGAGGCCGGCGAAAGCATCGGCTTCCTGCCGGGCGACGTGAATGAGAAGATGGCACCGTTCCTGCGCCCGCTTTACGACGCGCTGTCTGACCGGCTGGGGTCAAAGCGGCTGAAGGCCATGATGGCCGACGGCTCCATCGAGATCGCGCCCGTCGGTTACATGCGCGGACGCACCCTGAACAATGCCTTCGTGGTGATCGACGAGGCGCAGAACTGCACCTATGCCCAGATCAAGATGCTGCTGACGCGTCTGGGCTGGCATTCCACCATGGTCCTGACGGGTGACCCGGATCAGTCGGACCTTCTGCCCGGCGTATCCGGTCTGGCCGACATCGCCCGCCGGCTGGAGGTGGTGGAAGGCATTTCCATCGTGCGTCTGGCCGATGCCGATATTGTGCGCCACCCGCTGGTGGCCAGCATGCTGACGGTGCTGTGATTTTCGGCTGAGGGGTGGCCCATGGGGCACCCCTCAGTTCGATGCCGCCATATCCTGATGCAGGCTTTCCAGATATTGGTCAGCCACTTTTTCCCGATCAATGCGTTTCAATCCGCGCAGCAGGCTGAGGCGGGCGCGCTTGGCGCGGTCGCTCTGATTAAAACAGGCATGCAATGTTTCAGACGATCCGATCGAGAATGCACTCAGCGAAAGCGGAGCGAAGTCTTTGGCATTGCGGTCGCGCTCTAGTTCAGATTTCAGGAAACTGAACTGTGATACTTCCACAACGGCCGCGTTAATGCGTCCCGCCTGCAGCTTTCGCAGGTTGGCAATATCCGAGGCCGCGACCTCGACGCGCAACGTGCCTTTGCCGCGCAGTCCGTCAATGATGGGTCCGTTGTCGTAACCGTCGACGATCCCGATCAGCAGGTTTTGCAGATCATTGGGGTTTTGCCATTTGATCGGGTCGTTTTGGCGTTCAGCCAGGGCATAGCGAAAGGTGCCGATGGGCAATTCTGACAATATGCCGCCAGCCGCCGCACATTCCGTCGGCGTGGCCGTGAAGAAGCCCACATAATCACCATCGGTCTGCATGGCGGTGGACACAGCCCGCTTCCACGGCAGTATCGTGACATTGAACCTGTCGCCTTGGGTGGCGAACGCCGCCCGCAGGACGGTGCTCATGGATCCGCCCTGCGGCAAACTGCCGGAAAAGGGCGGCCATTCCAGCGTGGTGAAGGACCATTCCTCTGCTGCTGCAGCTGCTGCCGACCCTGCCACCGGCAGCGGTGCCAAAAGCAACCCGCACATGAATGCCAGTGATCTGAGCCGACGCATGATCCTCCCCAAATTCAAGGAACCGATCTCTCAAATTATGGGTGATAGTGCGGTGCCGCAACATCACCTTGTATGACCATAAGCATCATTTCCAGGTTTCCGAAACGTTAACCGATTCGCACGCGGGCGATGAACTTCTCCACCTGCTGGCGCAGATCCTCTGCTTCCCTTGTCAGTTCGCCGGCAGACGACAGGAGGTCGGTGGCGCTGCCGCTGGTGCTTTCCACGGCGTGGCTCACGCCGCTGATATTGCTCGCGATCTCCGCCGTGCCGATGGCCGCCTGCTGTACATTGCGGGCGATCTCACGCGTGGCGGCATCCTGTTCCTCCACAGCGGCGGCAATGCTGGTGGCGATCTCATTGATTTCCGCAATGGTCCGCGTGATCTCGGTCGTGGCCGCCACGGCCCCGCCGCTGGCCTGCTGGATGGCGTTGATGCGGGCGGAGATGTCTTCTGTTGCCTTGGCCGTCTGGCTGGCCAGGTTCTTCACCTCTGATGCGACGACGGCAAAGCCCTTGCCCGCCTCTCCGGCGCGTGCCGCCTCAATGGTGGCGTTCAGCGCCAGCAGGTTGGTCTGGCTGGCAATCTCCGCGATCAGCTTGACGACGGCGCCGATGGCATCGGCCTCTGTCGCCAGGGCCTGGATCGTACCGTTGGTGGCCTGGGCCCGTTCGGCGGCGGCGCGCGCAATGCTGGCCGACGTGCCGACCTGGCGCGTGATCTCCCCGATGGAGGCGGTCATCTGCTCGGCAGAGGCGGCCACTGTTTGCACATTGGCGCTGGTCTGGTCGGTCGCGGCGGAAACGACGCCCGTCTGCCCACGCGCCTGCTCTGCCGATGCCGACAGGGTCACCGCACTGTCATTCAGGTGGCTGGCGGCCGAGGCGACGCGCGACACGATCCCCATGACTCCGGCCTCGAAACTATCGGCCAGTGTCAGCATCGCCTGGCGCCGTTCCGCCTCGGCCCGCTGTTCACCCTGCTTGACCTCTTCTGCCAATTGCTGCGCCGCTGACGCGTTGGCCTTGAAGGTTTGCAGCGCTGTCGCCAGCCGCCCAATCTCGTCATGGCGGCCAAGGCCCGGCACGGC
>JAEMSB010000477.1 GCA_016463045.1 Niveispirillum sp. | reverse complement strand
GGTTGGACCTGTCCAACGGCCATATCGCCCCCTTTGGCCGCAGCATTGGCGGCAGCGCGCTGGAGGGCACGCCCATCTATGCCATACGGGGCGACGCAAATGGCAGCATCTGGGTCGGCTCCGCTGGCCTGTCCCGCCTGCGCCCCGCCATGGGGGATCGCACACCCCAGGCCACCCCTATTCAGACGACACAGGGCCGTGATGTCACCACCCTGCGCGTGACCGACACCGATCTGTGGATCGCTTCTTATTATGGTCTGGTGCGGCAATCGCTGGCTGACGGGACATCTACCCGCTACACGGCCGATCCGGGACAGCCCGGCAGCCTGTCCAATAATGAGGTCTGGGCCATCCTTCCCCGCCCGGACGGTCTCGTCTGGGTGGGGACTGCCAATGGTTTGAACCTGTTGGGTCCTGATGGGCGCTTCCGGCGTTTCCACCGCGATGCCGACCGGCCCGATACCATGCCGCATGATTACGTTTCCGCCCTGGTCTATGACCGGCAGGGGCGTTTATGGCTGGGCACGGTGGGGGGCGGCGTTGCCATGATGCGCGATGGGGCCAGCCCCGATGGGCAGCCCAGCTTCCACACCGTGTCGCGCCAGCATGGCTTGCCATCCAACACCATCGCCAGCCTGACACTGGGGTCGGACGGGCGCATCTGGGCTTCCACCGATAATGGGCTGGCCGCCATTGATCCCGCTGATTTCAGCGTATCGCGTGTGGAGCGCGCGGCGGCGGGCAGCGTTTCCTCCTATCTGCCGGGATCGGTGACGGCGCTGCCGGATGGCGGTCTGGTGTTTGGCGGCACCAATGGTATGACCCTGGTACAGCCGTCACAGATTCGGCCCCATGCCTATCTGGATGCGCTGGCGGTGACGCGGGTTCTGGCCGGCGGGCAAGACGGGGTTGCCAGTGCGCTGAACCTGCCGGGCGGCACCCGCACCATCCGCCTGCCACCTGGCAACCGTCGCCTGATGGTGGAATTCGCCTTGCTGGATTATGCGGTCACGGCGGGTGTGCATTATGCCTACCGCCTGGACGGGTTTGATGCGGATTGGGTGGAGGCGGGGAACGACGGTCGTGTCGCCGCCTATACCAATCTGCCGCCGGGCCAATATACACTGCGCCTGCGCGCCCTTGATCCCGACGGCACGGTGGTGGCCGAACGCGGCCTGACCGTGGCCGTACCCCATTTCTGGTATGAATGGGCCTGGGTACGGTTCCTGGCCGTCGTTCTGGCCCTGTCCGCGGGTGCGGGCATCGTCATGATGATGGAACGCGCACGCATCGATAAGCTGAGCATGGCCAAGCGGGAGCTGGAGGCCAAGGTGGTGGAGCGTACCGCCAGCCTGCGTGAGGCGAATGACCGGCTGGCCGAACTGGCGACCCGCGACCCGCTGACCGGCATCCATAATCGTCGCGCCTTCATGGACCGGCTGGATCAGGAATGGACGGCGGCCCTTCGCCATGGCCATCCATTCTGCGTCCTGATGATGGATCTGGACCATTTCAAGGAAGTGAACGACACCTACGGCCATCTGGTCGGCGACACTGTCCTGCGTGAGGTGGCGCGCCGCGCTGCCGAGGCGCTGCGCGAGGTGGATTTCCTGGCCCGTTATGGCGGGGAGGAATTCGTGGTGCTGACCTCCCATACTGAGGCGCCGCAGGCCCTGATCGCCGCCGACCGTATCCGTCAGGCCGTGGGCGGCTCACCCATCGCCCTGGAAGGGGTATCGATCCGCGTCACCCTATCCATCGGTCTGGCCCAGGCCGAGCCGCAGCGCGAAACCCAGACCAGCCTGTTCAACCGCACCGACGCCGCGCTCTACGCCGCCAAGGCCGGGGGCCGGAACAAGGTGGTGGTGGCGGGGTAGTCAGGCCCCTAACCATTCCCTTGTTGTCGCCATTTTGGTATGCTGACCGCCATCAACGCTCATACCACGCCCACCCCAATTTGCAGCCTTCGGCTGTCGAACGGGGAAAGGCGTGGATGGTGAAACACCCCCTGATTTTATGTTTCATCTGGTTGCATTGGGTCGGAGCGGTCCCTGTGCCCTCTCCGAATTCACGCCGCCTTTGACACTAAAACCGCGTCCCACCCGGCACCGGGACGCCAGCGGGCCTTGACCCGGCCCTGGTCCAGGGTGAACAGCGACAGCCAGCCATTGTCGAACAGGGCCTTCACCCCCGGATGCCGGTTCAGGATGTCGGCGATCGCTTGCTCCGGCGCTTCCACCATCACCGACAGGCGCAGGGGGGCATGGGCCAGCCCCTCGCCATCATGCACCGCCTGCCAGGGCAGGCCAGCGCGCAGCCGCCCGCCATTGCCCTCCACCACGCCGATCCCGGCGGTGACATTGTGGATCAGCTTGTCGCCGCCGCCAAACAGGGCCGGCGCCACGGCGGACCCGTAATATTGCAGGCTGATCCAACTGGCCACGACGACCGGGGCCGTCAGGATCAGTTCCAGCGTCCCGAACCCCGCATCATCCTGCCAGTCATAGGAATGCAGGAAGGCCCGGCCCTTCAGGTCGCTCTGCGCCGTAACGGCGCGCGGGGCGGCGATGAAGGCGGCACAGCCGGCCAGACCCCATTCGGGCCGCACCTCGGCCCAGTTGCGGGCACGGGCGGCCAGATTGGCCCCCGTGGCACCGGGCAGGCGGGCCGCCCGCTCGATCCGGTTCTGGTGGGCGGCGCGGTCCAGCATGTCGCGTGCCTTGGCGATATCCGCGTCATGGCTGCGACGGGGCGTGTCATTATACAGGGTGACATTGTCCGTCACGGTATCATGCAGGCCGGCCAGGAACAGTGTATCGGCGGGCAGGTCAATGCCATGGTCGGCCAGCCCGGCCCGCGCCTCGGCATCGTTCAGCAGCGCCGCCAGCAGCCGGGCCGACACATCGCCCTTATGCCCGCCGCAGGCCCCGCAATGATAGGCGCTTTCATGTGGGTTGTTGGTGACATTGGCGCCATGACCCAGCAGCAGCACCAGCCGCCCATGCCCCCTGGTCAGTGACATGGCCTTCAGGACGGTGGCCGCCGTCGCCACCTTGTCCGCCGCCGACAGGCCCGGCGTCAGGACGGGGGGGGCATCGGGACCATGGGCGCGGCCCAGACCCAGGGCATCGCGCAGCAGCTTGGCCCCATAGAAGGGGCCGGCGGCCTCCACAAACGCGAAGGAGGAGACGGCGGCCTGCCGGAAGCGGCCAAAGGCGCGCACGGCGCGGGCCGCGATCCGCTGCTTGGTGTCCTTATGCGGGGCCGTGCAGCTATGGGAGTGCATGCGCGGCGACAGCAGGACCGGCAGCCGCGCCTCGATCAGGTCGGATGCGGTGCCCTTATGCGCCACGGGCAGGCCGAAAAAGCCAGCAAAGCCCAGGGTGGCGATGCCGGGGTCCAGGCTTTCCAGCGCGCGGCGGAACGGTTCGGAGCGTACGTCAATGCAGAAGGCCGCCTGCAGCCACGGGCGCTCGGCTTCGGTCTTGGGCTGAATGCCGGGCAGCAGGGCCACCAGCCGCCGCTGATGCGCCCGCTCGGCAGCCTGCTGCAGGAGGCTGTCGATCACCATGTCGGCGTCGGGTTCCACGGGCTGGGCATGGGCGGCGACCACGGCGTCCCATTCCGCCTTCACTTCCGGCACATGGGCCAGCAGTGCTTCTTCCCAGATCAGGCGGATGGCCAAAAGGTCGGTGACGGTGCCGTCGCTGCCGCCCGACAGTTCGGCCTGCCACAGCAGCCAGCGCGCATGCTGGGCCCAGCCGCCC